>RZZM01000003.1 GCA_009929845.1 Spartobacteria bacterium | reverse complement strand
GTTGTTTTCCTTAATAAAGTAGACACGGTTGACGATCCGGAACTGCTGGACCTCGTGGAACTGGAAGTTCGCGAGCTGTTGAGCAAGTATGAATTTCCGGGCGACGACACGCCGATCATTCGCGGTTCCGCGTTGAAAGCGACGGAAGACCCGAGTGGCGAAGCGGCCAAATGCATCCAGGAGCTGATGGAAGCGCTGGACAGCTTTGTGGAAGAGCCGGCCCGTCCGATTGATCAGCCGTTCCTGATGCCCATCGAAGACGTCTTCTCCATTGAAGGTCGTGGCACGGTGGTTACCGGTCGTATCGAGCGTGGCGTTGTCAAAGTGGGCGAAGAAGTCGCCATTGTCGGGTTGCGCGACACCGTCAAGACTACCTGCACGGGTGTCGAGATGTTCCGCAAGCTGTTGGATGAAGGTCGCGCCGGCGACAACGTGGGTTGTCTGCTGCGCGGCGTCAAGAAGGACGAAGTGGAGCGCGGCCAGGTGTTGGCCAAGCCGGGCTCGATCACCCCGCACACCAAATTCATGGGTGAAGTATACGTCCTGAGCAAAGAGGAAGGTGGCCGTCACACGCCCTTCTTCAAAGGCTACCGTCCCCAGTTTTACTTCCGCACGACGGACGTGACGGGCGACATCGTACTGCCGGAAGGCGTTGAGATGGTTATGCCGGGTGACAACGTCACGATGAATGTAACGTTGATCACGCCGATCGCCATGGAAGCGCACATGCGTTTCGCCATCCGCGAAGGTGGCCGCACTGTGGGCGCCGGTCGGGTAACTGAAATTATTGAATAGTGAAATTTCACGGAGGGGCCCGCGCGGAGCGCGGGCCTTCCGGTTTTTCGCGCGTCCCGAGGCCGGGACGGAAGAAGTCCGGGTGTAACCATGCCGAGAGAAATTATAACGCTAGCATGCCAGAAGTGTAAGAGGCGCAATTATACGACCACGAAAGACAAGCGCCTCACACCAGACCGCATTGAGAAGAAGAAGTACTGCCGCTTTGATCGGGAGCATACTGTTCATCGCGAGATTAAGTAACCATGTGGATAGAATGGTCGTAGGCCAGTAGCTCAATTTGGCAGAGCACCGGTCTCCAAAACCGGGTGTTGGGGGTTCGATTCCCTCCTGGCCTGCCATGCTGTGTACAACAAACAAGTTGGGAAAGTTCAACGATGAAAAAACCTGGCGAGATGGTAACAGGGATGCGCACATTCCTGCAGGAAGTCCAAGTGGAACTGAAGAAATGTGCGTGGCCCACACGGCCTGAATTGATTGAGTCGACCATGATTGTGATTATTTCGGTAGTCATACTGGGGACCTACGTCGGGCTGAGTGACGGAATCGTCATGCAGATACTTAGTTTAATAATCAGATAGGAACCCGGGATACTACGGTGAGCGAGATGGAAAAACAGTGGTTTGTGTTGCATACGCTATCTGGCCAGGAGAACAAGGTCAAAGAGAGTATTGAACGGCGTCTTAAACTTGAAGAGATGGAAGACTTCATTGATGAGGTATTGATCCCCACCGAGAAGGTCTCGGAAGTCAAAAAAGGGAAAAAGACGACGACCACGCGCAAGTTTTATCCGGGGTACGTGTTGACACATATGGCTTTATACGACGGCGAACATAATTTGCATGAACGGTCCTGGTATTTCATCCAGGAGACGCCGGGCATTATCGGTTTTATTGGCGGGGAGCGCCCCGTACCGTTGCGGCAGGATGAGGTGGACGTGATCCTGCGGCAGATGGAAGACAAGAAGGAGAAGATTCAACCGAAGGTTACCTTTGAGCCGGGCGAGACGGTGAAGATCAATGATGGCCCGTTTCTTAACTTCAATGGAGTCATTGAGGAAGTGGATCCGGATCGCGGTAAACTGAAAATATCGGTGTCGATCTTTGGGCGGTCGGCGCCGGTGGAACTGGAATATTGGCAGGTTGAACGAACATAACAAGCCTGATCAGGTGAAAAGATATGGCAAAAAAGATCACAGGAATTATTAAATTGCAGATACCCGCCGGCGCGGCGAATCCGGCACCTCCCGTAGGGCCGGCGCTGGGTCAGCAGGGTGTGAACATCATGGAGTTCTGCAAGGCATTCAACGCAGCGACGCAGTCGCAGGCCGGACTGGTGATCCCCGTGGTGATTTCCGTCTACCAGGACAAGTCATTCACATTTATTACGAAGAGCCCTCCGGCGGCGACCCTGTTGAAGCGCGCCGTGGGGATCGCAAAGGGATCCGCCCAGCCGAACCGTGACAAGGTCGGAAAGGTCACACGGGACCAGTTGGAAGAGATCGTGAAGACCAAGGAAAAGGACCTGAACGCGCGCGAGACCGCACGAGCCGTTAAAATGATCGAAGGTACCGCGCGTAGCATGGGCATTGAGGTGATATAACGATGGCCAAAAACGGAAAAAGACTAAAAAAAGTGAAAGAACAGATCGCGCAGGGCGCGGAATACAGCGTCATGGACGCCATCAATTTCCTGAAGGAACATACTCAGGTGAAATTTGATGAGACGGCCGAGATCGCCTTCCGCCTGGGCGTCGATCCCACAAAATCAGACCAGATGGTCCGCGGCACGGTCGCCCTTCCCAACGGAACCGGCAAACATGTGCGCGTGATTGTCTTCGCCACGGGACCGGCCGCTGATGCCGCCCGCGAGGCCGGCGCCATGGAAGTGGGCATGGATGACTTGATCGAAAAGGTCAAGGGCGGATGGACTGATTTTGACGTAGCCGTGGCTACGCCGGACGCGATGAAGGAAGTCCGCAAACTGGGTAAGATTCTTGGCCCGCGCGGGTTGATGCCGAATCCGAAGACCGGGACGGTCACGGACGACACCGGCTCGGCGGTACAGCAGGTACAGGCCGGTCGTGTGGAGTTCAAGATGGACCGTCACGGCAATGTGATGGTGCCTTTCGGGCGTATTTCATTCACGGCGGAAGCCCTGAATGAAAACTGCCAGGCGGTCATCGAGTCCATCAGGGCGGCCAAGCCTTCGGCGGCCAAAGGGATTTATATCAAGCGGTGTACGCTGTCGTCCACCATGGGTCCGGGGCTGCACATTAACATGCGCGAAGTCGCGGCATAAGGAAGAACGATTATGAGACCGGAAAAAAAGTCTATCGTTGAGCAAATCAGGAACGAAGTCAAAGGGTCGTTGTTTGTCATTCTGACGGATTACCGTGGATTGACGGTGTCCCAGACGGAAGATCTGCGGAATCGCCTGCACGGGGTGCAGGCGCATGTGCGTGTTGTCAAGAACCGCATGTTCCGTCATGTAGCTCGCGAAATGAATTATGATATGGAAGAGACCCTCAAAGGCCCCAGCGCGATGATCGTCGGGGACGGAGATGTGGTTGCGACCGCGAAAGTCCTCAAGGATTTCATCCGAGAAAACAAGCTGCCCGTATTGAAGGTTGGCGCGTTAGAGGGCGTAATACTTTCGGCTGATGACGTAAAGAAACTGGCGGATCTGCCACCGAAACCGGTGATGCAGGCCCAACTGCTGGGCACATTGGCGGCGCCGATGACCCAGTTGATGGGCGTGATGCAGCAGAAGATGGCCAGTATCGTATACGTGTTGAAAGCCATTCAGGAAAAAAACGAAAAACAACTGAAGTAATGTGCATGCGGCTTTAGGAGGAATAAGTCATGGCTGAAGCAGTAGTAGAAGAAAAAGTAGAGCAGAAGGAAAGCGGGGCATCTGTCCAGCTTGAAGGTAAAATGGCCGAGTTTGTGGACTGGATCGAAACGATCAGCGTCCTGGAACTCAGCAAACTTGTAAAAGCGTTAGAAGACCGTCTGGGTGTGTCCGCGGCAGCTCCGGTTGCCATGATGCCCGCCGGTGGCGCGGCTAGTGGCGCAGACGCCGCCGACGCGGAAGAACAGACGGAGTTTACAGTCGTTCTGACCGCCGCGGGTTCGTCCAAGATCCAGGTGATCAAAGAAATTCGCGCGCTGACAAGTTTGGGCCTCAAGGAAGCAAAAGAACTCGTCGACAATGCGCCGAAACCGGTTAAGGAAGGCGTGACCAAGGAAGAAGCCGACCAGGTGAAGGAAAAACTGGAAGCGGCTGGCGCTACCGTGGAAATCAAATAACAGTCGCGGCTTGTTGCATTGGCAAGGCTGGAAAACAGACGGGTGTCGTCCGCCATTTTATGGCGGATGGATGGAATATATTAACAACCTGAGGGTTGACGTATGGTCGAAAGAACGAACTATGGAAAACTGAAAGACGTCATTGAATTGCCGGATCTTATTGAGATCCAGACGTCTTCCTACAGGGACTTCCTGCAACAGGGTATTGCCCAGAACAAGCGGAAGCGGGTAGGCCTCCAGTCTATTTTTAAGGAGGTTTTCCCGATTGAAAGCTACGATGGGCAGTGTGTGCTTGATTTTGTGAAATACGAAATCAGCGAACCGAAGATGAGCGCCATCGAATGTTTGCGGGAGGGCAGCTCGTATGCGGCCCCCATGTATGTAACCTTCCGCCTTCAAGAGGATAAAGAAGTGCGTGAGGAAGATGTGTATATGGGAGAAATCCCCCTGATTACCGAGCAGGGTACGTTTGTGATCAACGGGGCCGAGCGGGTCATTGTAAGTCAATTGCACCGTTCACCCGGCATTTGCTTTGAACAAAGCGTGCACACCAACGGATCCCTGTTATATTCGTTCCGTATTATCCCCGACCGCGGTTCCTGGGTGGAAGTTCAGTTCGATACCTCGGACCTGATGTATATCTATCTGGACCGTAAGCGTCGTCGTCGCAAGTTTCTTGCCAGCACATTTTTACGTGCGCTTGGGTTTGGAACCGACGATGAGCTGCTGGGCCTTTATTACTCGTTCGAGACGATTAGTCTGTCTGGAACGATTAAAGATGAGGGCCTGGCCAACCGTGTGATCCGCAGCGACATTATCGATACCGATTCACAGACGATTCTGGCGCGCCAGTATGATCCGATGACCAAGGAATTGGTCAAGGAAATGAAGGCCGCCGGATACAAGAAAGTGGATGTGGTAAATGTTTCCTGGGATGAGGGCATCTTCCTCAAATGCGTGGTCAAGGATACGACGCATTCCGTGGACGAGGCCCTCAAGGATATTTATCACAAGCTGCGTCCCGGCGATCCCCCGACGCCCGCCAACGCGCGCCAGTTGATCAAGCGTATCTTCTTTGATCCGCGCCGCTACGACCTGGGTCGTGTCGGGCGGTACAAGATACAGCAGAAACTGGGGCGTGAAGAGAAAGATAGCGACTGTCGCGTGCTTGAGAAGGAAGACCTGATTGATGCGATCCGCTATCTGATCGGCCTGCGCTGTGGCGAAGGCACGATCGATGATATTGACCATCTGGGAAGCCGTCGCGTACGAACGGTCGGTGAATTGCTCGAAGCGCAGTGCCGGGTCGGCCTGGCCCGCACCGAACGGTTGGTCAAGGAGCGGATGACGCTCTTTGATACGACGGTGGATAAACTGACGCCCCAAAAGTTGATTAATCCCAAGGCCCTGTCGGCTGTGGTGAAGGACTTTTTTGGACGCAGCCAGTTGAGCCAGTTCATGGATCAGACCAATCCGTTAGCCGAGTTGACGCACAAACGTCGTTTGAGCGCACTTGGGCCGGGTGGGTTGAGCCGTGAACGCGCCGGGTTTGAAGTCCGTGACGTACACAGCAGTCACTATGGCCGCATCTGTCCGGTGGAAACGCCGGAAGGACCGAACATCGGCTTGATCTCTTCCATGAGCACCTACGCGCGGGTCAATGAATTTGGGTTCATTGAAAGCCCGTACCGCAAGGTGGTCAAGGGGCGGGTGACCGATACAGTGGATTACCTGACTGCGGACGAAGAGGAAAAATTCGTGATTGCGCAGGCGAATGCGCCGTTGGACGACAAGAGCCGCTTTACGCGGGATCTGGTGTCTGTGCGCTATCGCGGGGACTTCCTGGAAGTGCCGAATGACCGCGTGGATTACATGGATGTAAGTCCGAAGCAGTTGGTCAGTGTGGCGGCGAGTTTGATTCCGTTCCTGGAGCACGACGACGCCAACCGCGCCCTGATGGGTTCGAACATGCAGCGCCAGGCGGTGCCGCTGTTGGTGGCGGAGCGGCCCTATGTGGCGACCGGCATGGAAAGCCGCGTGGCGCGTGATTCACGCGTGATGACCCTGGCGGCGGAAGCCGGCAAGGTGGCCTATGTCTCCGCGGACCGTATTGTGGTTTCCAAGACCGGTGACGCGCCGACGAAGAAGACGCCCAAGGAAGACTATCAGGAGTATCATCTGCGCAAATTCATGCGATCGAACGCGGGCACCTGCATGAACCAGAAACCCCTGGTCCGTTGCGGTATGCGCATCAAGAAGGGCGATGTGCTGGCCGATGGCCCGGCGACGTCCTGCGGGGAACTGGCCCTGGGACGCAATGTGCTGGTCGCCTTTATGCCCTGGTGCGGATATAACTTCGAGGATGCGATCCTCATCAACGAAAAGCTGGTAAAAGAGGACGTGTACACGTCCATTCACATTGAGGAATTTGAATGTGGCGCGCGTGATACCAAGCTGGGTCCCGAGGAAATCACCCGGGATATTCCCAATGTAGGCGAAGAGGCGTTGGCGAACCTGGATCACGGCGGCGTGGTTTGCGTGGGCGCGGAAGTGAAGCCGGGCGATATCCTGGTGGGTAAGATCACCCCCAAGAGCGAGACGGAACTGGCGCCGGAAGAACGACTGCTGCGCGCGATCTTCGGTGAAAAAGCCGCGGATGTGCGTGATACGTCGTTGACCGTTCCAAGCGGCACGTCGGGCATCGTGATGGATGTTAAGGTGTCCGCCCGTAATCCGATCCAGCGCACCAAGCTGACGCCTTCGGAAAAGCGGCGGCAGGCCAAGCAGGTGCAGGAAGATTACAAATCCCGGTACCAGCAACTGACCGAGGACCTGACCGAGGCGTTGAGCAATATCCTTCTGGGCGAAAAGATTCCGCTGGATGTGGTGAATATTGAAACCGGTGAGATCATCATTCCGGCCAACCGCAAGATTACCAAGACCCTTTTACGTAAGCTGGCGGCGGCCCATAGTCACATCGGGATTGATCCCAGTCCGATCCAGATCAAGATTCAGGGCATCATCAGTGAGTTTGCCACGCGTTTCTCCGAGCTTGAACTCGAACAGGAACGGGCGCTTGATCGTCTGGAGAGCGGGGATGAAGTGGACCCGGGCATTATCAAGCAGGTGAAGGTTTACATCGCCAGCAAGAAAAAGTTGTCGGTGGGTGACAAGATGGCCGGGCGGCATGGTAACAAAGGCGTTATCGCTCGCATTGTGCCGGAAGAGGATATGCCGTTCCTCCCGGATGGAACTCCGGTGGATATCGTATTGAATCCGTTGGGTGTGCCGTCCCGTATGAATGTCGGTCAGGTGCTGGAAACGCATCTGGGTTGGGCCTGCCATCAGTTGGGATTATATGCGGCCACGCCGGTATTTGACGGAATCAGCGAGGAACATGTGATGAAATGCATGAAAGAGGCGGGGTTGACCCTGGACGGGAAAACAGCGCTCTTTGATGGACGGACCGGTGAGCCGTTTGATCAGCGTGTGGTCGTGGGCATGATGTATATGCTCAAGCTCCACCATTTGGTGAGCGACAAGATTCACGCCCGCGCGGTCGGCCCGTATTCGTTGGTTACCCAGCAGCCACTGGGTGGCAAAGCCCAATATGGCGGTCAGCGCTTTGGTGAGATGGAAGTCTGGGCGATGGAGGCGTATGGTTGCGCCTACGCGCTTCAGGAACTGCTCACGGTCAAGAGCGACGACCTCACGGGCCGCACACGAATTTACGAATCGATTGTGAAGGGTGAAAATTCCCTGGAAGCCGGAATGCCGGAATCATTCAATGTGCTTATGAAAGAAATGCATAGCCTTGGCCTTGATTTCCGCGTGAAGCAGGCAAAAGACTAATTGGATATTTCAACAATAAGCTGAAGCCTGTTAAGCAGGAGGAACACAGTGGATAGCAATAGCACAAGCAGTAATGCGGCAAGTAATGCCGCGGATATTTTAGGGTATACCGAGCAACTGGGCTTTGATCATGCCAGGATCACGATGGCTTCGCCGGAGACCATCCGGGCGTGGAGCCATGGAGAAGTCAAGAACCCCGAAACCATTAACTACCGAACGTTCAAACCAGAAAAGGGCGGCTTGTTCTGTGAACGTATTTTTGGACCTACCAAGGACTGGGAATGCAGTTGCGGCAAGTACAAGCGCATCAAGCACAAGGGCGTGATATGCGATCGTTGCGGGGTGGAAGTGACCCTGGCGCGCGTTCGTCGCGAGCGGATGGGGCACATTGAGCTGGCGGTCCCGGTTTCGCACATCTGGTTTTTTAAATGTACGCCAAGCCGCATGGGGCTGGTGCTGGACATGACCGCCCGGCAACTCGAGCGTATCCTCTACTATGAAGATTATGTCGTCATCGATCCCGGCGAAACCCCCTTGCAGGAAAAGCAGCTCCTGAGCGAGATGGAATTCCGCGAAGCGCAGGACAAGTACGGCGAGACCGCGTTTGTGGCCAAAATGGGCGCCGAAGGGGTGCGTGACCTGATGGGCAACATCAACATGGAGCAGACCCTCCAGGAACTTGAAGTGGCCATGGAGAGCACGCGCAGCAAGCAGACGCGCAAGAAACTGACCAAACGGATGAAGGTCATGGATGGCCTGCGTACCAGCAATACCCGTCCGGAATGGATGATCCTGGAAGTGCTTCCGGTCATTCCGCCGGATTTGCGTCCGTTGGTTCCACTCGAAGGCGGTCGGTTTGCCACCTCGGATTTGAATGATTTATATCGGCGCGTCATTAATCGCAACAACCGCTTGAAGAACCTGCTGCAGCTTAAGACCCCGGATGTGATCATCCGCAATGAGAAACGCATGCTGCAGGAGGCCGTTGATGCCCTGTTTGACAATGGGCGCCATGGTCGTGCGGTAACGGGCGCGGGGAATCGTCCCCTTAAGTCCCTCAGCGATATGCTCAAGGGTAAACAGGGTCGGTTCCGCCAGAACCTGCTGGGCAAACGCGTCGACTATTCGGGACGTTCCGTGATCGTGGTCGGGCCGGAGCTTCAGTTGCACCAGTGCGGGCTGCCCAAAAAGATGGCCCTGGTGCTCTTTGAACCTTTCATCATCCGTCGCCTCAAGGAAATGGGCATCGTGCACACCGTGCGCAGCGCCAAGAAAATGATTGAGCGCGAAGATGAGGCCGTGTGGGATATCCTGGAAGAGGTGACCCGCGGTCATACGGTGATGCTCAACCGCGCACCGACGTTGCACCGGCTGAGTATCCAGGCCTTTGAGCCGGTACTGATCGAAGGTGAAGCCATCCGGATTCATCCGTTGGTTTGCACGGCGTATAACGCGGACTTTGATGGCGACCAGATGGCGGTGCATGTGCCCCTGTCGATCGAGGCGCAACTCGAAACACGGTTGCTCATGCTCGCGCCCAACAATATTTTTGCCCCCTCCAGCGGCAAGCCGATCACCACGCCCACGCAGGATATCGCGCTGGGCTGTTATTATCTGAGCATGGATTCGCAGGAGTATCGCCTGGCGCGCCGTCGTAAAGATTATGATCCGGAAGCCATTGTGCATTTGCCCATCATGGGAGACGCCCATGAGGTCCATTCCGCGTATGACGAAGGCGCGGTGGGCATTCATGACCGTATACGCTTCAAGAATCCGGATTACCAGCGCGATACCAAATATGGCGAAGGCGGCAAGTCGGTTATCACCACATCGGTTGGTCGCGTATTCTTCAATGAAATTTGGCCGGCGGAAATCGGGTTTTACAATGCGCCCGTAACCAAGAAATCGCTGGGCAACATGATCTGGCAGTGTTATGAGGTGGCCGGGCATGAGGAAACGGTGAAGGTGCTTGATCGCCTCAAGGAGCTGGGTTTTGACCATGCCACGCTGGGCGGAATTTCCATCGGCATGGTGGATATGATCATCCCGCCTGAAAAGGCGCAGATTATTGCCGAGGCGCGTAAGCAGATTGCGGAAGTGGAAAAGCAGTACCGCAAGGGGGTGATCACGGATGGCGAACGCTACAACAAGATCATCGACATCTGGACGCACAGCACCGAAGAAATTTCAAACGTCATGTTCAGCGTGATGGAATATAACGAAAACAAGAGTGAGCCTAACTCCATCTTCATGATGGTGGATTCCGGCGCGCGTGGCAGCCGCCAGCAGATTCGCCAGTTGGCCGGCATGCGCGGCCTGATGGCCAAGCCGTCCGGTGAGATTATTGAACGTCCGATTCTGTCGAACTTCCGCGAGGGGCTGAGCGTGCTGGAATACTTCATCAGTACGCATGGCGCGCGCAAGGGGTTGGCGGATACGGCGTTGAAGACGGCGGACTCCGGCTACCTTACCCGTAAGCTGGTGGACGTGGCCCAGGACATCATTGTTATTGAACAGGACTGCAACACGCTCAACGGCATTGAGGTGAAGGCCATTTACGAAGGGGACGAAGAGCTGGTGCCCCTGCAGCATCGCATTATCGGGCGCACCGCGCTTGACGATATTGTCGATACGCGCACAAAAGAAGTGATTGTGGCGGCCGGCCAGGAAATCGACGAGGTGGCGGCCGACAAGATCACCGCCTTCGGTATCGAAAGCGTGCGCATCCGCAGTGTGTTGACCTGTGAGTCGCATCGGGGCGTCTGCGCCCGTTGTTACGGACGCAATATGGCCACCGGACGCAATACCGAGCTGGGCGCCGCGGTCGGCATCATTGCGGCACAGTCCATCGGCGAGCCGGGCACGCAGTTGACCATGCGTACCTTCCACATCGGCGGCACCGCGAGTTCCGTCTTTAAACAGCCGCAGTTGATTGCCAAGCATGATGGTATTGTTCGTTTCCACGACCTGCGTACTGTACGTGGTTTGGATGGTAACGACATCGTCTTGAACAAAAACGGAGTGGTGGGCATTTACGGCGAAGATGGCCGTGAACTTGAACGCCATACCGCGGTCATTGGCGCGGTGGTCTATGTCCGGGATGGCGGCCGTGTCAAAAAGGGACAGAGTTTTGTAAAATGGGACCCCTATAATGTGCCGATTTTATCGGAACAGGACGGCATTATTGAGTTTCACGATTTCATTGAAGGTGTGACCTTCCGCCGTGATGTGGATGAAGCGACCGGGCTGGAAGGCACGGTGGTCATGGAGCATAAAGAAGACCTGCATCCGCAGATTGTCCTGCGCAACCCGCAGACCAAGGAAGTCTTCAGCTACTATTCGATTCCGGCGGCGGCGCACGTCATGGTGCAGGAAGGGGCGACGGTGGTCGCGGGTGCGATGCTGGCCAAAACGCCGCGTAAGGTGGCCCGTACCAAGGATATTACCGGTGGCCTGCCGCGCGTGGCCGAACTGTTTGAGGCGCGCCGCCCGAAAGAGGCCGCGGAGATCGCCAAGATTGACGGAGTGGTTGAATTTGGCGGCACTTCCCGCGGGAAACGTCGGCTGCTTGTTCGTGACACGATCACGGGCGACGAGGAAGAACACTTGATCCCGATGGGCAAGCATGTGGTGGTCTTCCAGGACGACCACGTCCGCAAAGGGCAGCAGTTGACGGAAGGGCCGGTTGTCCCCCAGGAAGTGCTGGAGGTTTGCGGGCCCCAGGAGCTCCAGGAGTACCTGGTAAACGAGGTGCAGGAAGTGTATCGGCTGCAGGGCGTGGAAATCAATGACAAGCACGTTGAGGTGATCGTTCGCCAGATGCTGCGCAAAGTGCGCATTACCGACCCGGGAGACACGGACTTCCTTTGGGGCGAGCAGATCGAGAAATACCGTTTTCAGGATGAGAACCAGAAGGCCATGCTCGAGGGCAAGCGGCCGGCGGAAGCGTCTCCGGTGCTGCTTGGGATTACAAAGGCGGCCCTGGAAACGGAAAGCTTTATCTCAGCGGCTTCCTTCCAGGATACGACCCGTATTCTCACGGATGCCGCGACCCTGGGCAGGATCGATCACTTGCGCGGGTTCAAGGAAAATGTGATTATGGGGCATCTGATACCGGCTGGTTCAGGTTTCCATATGTACCGGAACATAAAGCTCGTACCCCTGGCGGAACCGATTACGGTGGAAGAACTGCTTGGTGATCGGGTATTGGAAGAAAAAAAACCGGCTCAACTGTAAGGTTACAGTTGCAAGGGGGTGCAAGTCTTTGATAGGTTGCGCCCTTGTGTTTTGCCTGAGGAAAGAAAAGATATGCCAACGATTAATCAGTTAGTACGACAAGGAAGAGAAAAGCCGACGCGCAAGAGCAAGGCGCGCGCGCTTTCGAATTGCCCCCAGCGTAGGGGCGTTTGTCTGGTTGTAAAGACGCAGACACCCAAGAAACCAAATTCAGCTCTGCGGAAAATTGCCCGTGTACGCCTGACCAATGGGGAAGAAATCACGGCATATATTCCCGGTGAGGGACACAATATCCAGGAACATAGCATGGTTCTTGTGCGTGGCGGTCGTGTAAAGGATTTGCCGGGTGTCCGTTATCACATCGTTCGTGGTGCGCTGGACTGCCTGGGCGTGGACGGCCGTAAACGCGGTCGCTCGAAGTACGGAACTAAAAGGCCGAAAGCATAAGGAAGCTGAGTTATGGCAAGAAGAAGACGCGCCGAAAAACGTGAAATTATGCCTGATCCGAAGTACAACAGTGTACTGTTGGGCCGCATGATCACCAGCATAATGGAACGTGGTAAGAAATCTGTGGCCCAGGGAATCGTGTACGGCGCCCTGGACCGGATTGAACAGACATTAAATGAAAACCCGTTGCGGGTTTTCGAGATCGCGCTTGATAATGTGAAACCCCGCCTCGAAGTGAAATCACGTCGGGTCGGTGGCGCTACCTATCAGGTGCCGATGGAAGTCAGTGGCAACCGCCAGTTATCCCTGGCCATGCGCTGGATCGTTAACTATTCCCGGGCCAAGAAGGGGCAGGCGATGTCCCGCGCGCTGGCCAATGAATTGATGGATGCCTATAAGGGACAGGGTTCTTCGATTAAAAAGCGGGATGATACACATAAAATGGCGCAGGCCAACAAGGCCTTTGCCCACTACCGCTGGTAGCCTGCAAAAATGAGTTGAACTATGGTGGCCGTAATGGAACAGCCGAAGACGAAAGAGAGGAGTGCCGCAGCTTCACGTGAAGCTGAGGGACGCCGTTCGCCTTTGGCGCGTATCCGTAATATCGGCATCATGGCCCATATTGACGCGGGGAAAACGACCACCTCCGAGCGAATGTTGTTTTATACCGGTCGCCTGTACAAGATGGGCGAGGTGCATGACGGCACCGCGGTCATGGACTGGATGGCACAGGAACAGGAACGCGGCATCACGATCACGAGCGCGGCGACAACCTGTTTTTGGCATGACCACCAGATCAACATCATTGATACGCCCGGACATGTGGATTTCACGGTGGAGGTCGAGCGCGCCTTGCGTGTGCTGGATGGCGCCGTGGGTATCTTTTGCGGGGTGGCCGGCGTTCAGCCGCAGTCCGAAACAGTGTGGCGGCAGGCCAAGCACTACAAAATCCCCTGCTTGGCGTTTGTCAACAAGATGGACCGCATGGGGGCCAATTTTGAACGGGTGCTCCGTCAATTACGCGAGAAACTGGCGGCCCCGGTCGTGCCATTGCAGTTGCCGGTGGGCGCGGAGGATGATTTTTGCGGCGTGATCGACCTGCTCAGTATGCGCATGCTTTGTTTTGATGAGGGAACACTCGGCGCAGAGGTCATCGAATGCGAAATTCCCCATGGCATGCGGGATCATGCGGAACTTGAACGGGGTGGACTGGTCGAAACCCTGGCTGAAAAAGATGAAAAGGTGTTGGAAGCGTACATGGTCAATGCCAATGTGGACGGCGAAATCCTCATGCACGCCATCCGTCGCCTGACCCTCAGCAACACGATTGTTCCCGTTCTGTGCGGCTCCGCCCTGAAAAACAAGGGCATTCAACCGTTGCTGGACGCTGTTTGCCGCTACCTTCCTTCCCCGATCGATATTGATCATGTGCAGGGCCATCACCCAAAAACCGAAGAAATTGTTGAACGCGAGTGCAATGACCAGGCCCCGTTAAGCTGTTTGGCGTTCAAGATCGCCACGGATCCGTACATCGGTAAACTGGCCTTTGTCAGGGTCTATTCGGGCATCCTTAAAAAAGGACAGAACGTCTACAACCCGCGCACGCAGAAACGCGATCGGCTGGGGCGTATCGTGCGCCTCCATGCCAACCACCGCGAGGAGGTCGATGCCTTGTACGCCGGTGAAATCGGCGGTATCGCGGGCATGAAGCAGGTCACCACCGGGGATACCTTGTGCGCTGAAAACCAGCCGGTGATCCTCGAACGTATTGATTTTCCGGATCCGGTCATGGCCATGGCCATTGAACCCCGCTCCCAGGCCGACAAAAAGTCCTTGCAGGACGCCCTGGATGCATTATCTGAAGAAGATCCAACTTTTAAGATTGCAATGGATGAAGAAACAGGGCAAACCATTATCCGCGGAATGGGTGAGCTTCACCTCGAGATCCTGAAAGATCGCATGTTCCGCGAGTTTAAGGTGCAGGCCCGTGCCGGCAAACCCATGGTCGCCTATCGAGAAACGATCAGTGGCGAAGCACAGGCGGAAAACACTTTTGAGCGTGAGATTGGCGGAAGAGGGCAGTTTGCTCACATTGTTCTCGCGGTGAAGCCGCGGGAACGGAGCCAGGGTACTGTGATTGAATGTCACGTTTCCCAGATGAAGCTGCCCGCTGAATTCCGGGATGCCGCGATAAACGGCATCAAGGATGGTCTGGCCACCGGCGTTCTCGGCAACTATCCGTTGGTTGACATGGCCGTGGATATTGTCGGGGCAACGGTACACCCGACGGATTCAACGGATATCGCGTTTCGTACGGCGGCTGTGATGGCGCTGCGGGACGCGGTGAAGACCGGACACCCGCAGTTGCTGGAGCCGATCATGGCGCTTGAAATAATTACGCCCGAAGAGTGTATGGGCGACGTACTCGGTGATATCAATGGTCGCCGTGGACGAGTGAAGCAGATGGAGGCGACGGAAGTCGCCCAGATAATTAGAGCGGATGTGCCGCTGTCGGAATTGTTCGGCTACGCAACCAGTTTGCGGTCGCTGACAAAAGGACGGGCGAGTTACTCCATGGAACCAAAACATTTTGAGATTGTGCCAGAAACGATCCAGGAAAGTATTTTGAACCGATGAGGAAGTTTATACTATGAGCAATCAACGGATAAGAATACGATTGAAAGCATACGATCACCGGTTGCTTGATCAGTCGTCGCGTGACATTGTCGAGACGGCCAAGCGGACGGGTGCACGCGTGGCCGGGCCCATTCCCCTGCGTACACGGATTGAACGATTCTGTGTAAACCGGAGTCCGCACGTTAACAAAAAATCGATGGAACAGTTTGAGATACGCACGCACAAGCGGCTGCTCGACATCATCGATCCTACGGCCAAGACCGTGGATGAACTGAAGAAACTGAACCTGCCGGCTGGCGTGGACATTACCATTAAGATCTGAGAATAGCTATGAATGGTTTAATTGGAAAAAAAGTGGGTATGGCCCAGGTGTTTGATGAGGACGGACGGCAGATCCCTGTGACGGTCCTTCAGGTCGGCCCCTGTGTGGTTGTACAGAAGAAAACGATGGAAGCCGACGGGTATGAAGCGGTGCAACTGGGCTTTGGCGAGCAGAAATCGCATCGCTTGACGAAACCGTTGACGGGGCATTTCAAGAAAAATGAATTGGACGCGATGCATGTCCTGCGCGAAGTCCGTCTGGGCGCGGAAGATGCCGGGGTTAAGGTGGGCGATTCGTTTTCGGCCGATCTCTTCGAAGGTATCTCGCATGTGGATGTGATCGGAAAGACCAAGGGACGCGGGTTCCAGGGTGTGATGAAACGCCATGGCATGGGCGGCGGTCGTGCTTCGCACGGTTCCGGAACCCATCGTCGGCCCGGCTCGGTCGGCCAGTGTGAATCGCCGGCGCGCATCTTCAAGAATAAGAAAATGCCCGGCCAATTGGGAAATACGCGGGTGACCGCGCAGAACCTGAAGATCGTTCAGGTGCGTCCTGAGGATAATTGCATCCTCGTACACGGTTCGGTTCCGGGGCCGACGGGCGGCATTTTGTTTGTCAGAAAATCTATCAAGAAAGCGGCGAAGGCGTCATGAGTAAGTTACCAGTACGCAATATGAAGGGTGAACAGGTTGGCGAGTTTGATCTGGCCGATGATCTGCTGATTTTTGAAAAAGGCACGCAGGCACTGCACGACGCGATCGTGGCCTATCAGGCCAATCAGCGGCAGGGGTCGGCGTCAACGCGCAACAAGGGCGAAGTGGCCGGCAGCAATAAAAAGCCATGGAAACAGAAGGGCACGGGCCGGGCCCGCGCGGGCTATCGTCAGTCGCCGGTCTGGCGCGGCGGCGGCGTGGCGTTTGGTCCTCGTCCCCGCAGCTATAACAAAAAAGTGTTGAAGAAGGTGGCGCGGCTGGCGTTTCGCCGGGCATTCAGTGAAAAAGTGGCCGCCGGCCAGGTGATTGTGCTGGACGGTATGCACCTGGAAAGCTCAAAGACGCGCGATTTCGCTTCGCTTGTGAAAAATCTTGAAGGGAATCGGGGCGCGTTGTTTGTGATGGACCGCGTGGGCGATAATGTGGCGCTGGCCTCCAGGAATATTCCCAAGGTGGAAGTGACTTCCGCCGAGTCCGTCAACACCTATCAGATTATGCGCTATCCCCTGATCGTTATGACCAAAGAGGGCGCGCAGGAGCTGACAGGCCGTCTGCAAGGGACGGCAGGGAGTGAGTCATGAAAGATTCGTATGATATCGTAAAAAAACTGTTATTGACCGAGAAAGGCACGCGCCTTACCGATACCGAGAACAAGTACATCTTCAAGGTGGCGCGCGATGCCAACAAGATTGACATCAAGCGGGCCGTGGAGGAGTTGTTCAAGGTCAAGGTCGACAAGGTCAATACCATGCAGCGCAAAGGTAAAAAACGTCGCGAACGTACCGTTAATTTCGGGCGGACCGCGGACTGGAAGCGCGCGGTTGTAACATTATCCAAAGACAGCAAGATTGATTTGACGTAAGGAGAACGGGAGCCATGGGCCTAAAGAAAAACAGACCATATACACCAAGCCGGCGCTTTACCGTTTTGTCGGATTTTTCGGATATCACCAAGAGTGAGCCGGAACGTGCGCTGGTGGAATCACAGAAATCACACGCCGGGCGCAATTCCGCCGGGCGTATTACGGTGCGGCATCGCGGCGGCGGCCACAAACGCCACTACCGGAAAATTGATTTTAAACGGGATAAAGTGGGTATTCCGGCCAAAGTGGCCTCGATCGAATATGACCCGAACCGCTCGGCCCGCATTGCTCTGTTGAATTATGCGGACGGCGAAAAGCGGTATATCCTGGCGACCACGGGCCTGCAAGTTGGGCAGAGCGTCATGTCGGGTCCGGATGCGGAACCGGTGGAAGGCAACACCCTGCCGCTGGCGAAGATTCCGTTGGGGCTGCCGGTCCATAATATCGAGTTGTATGCCGGGCGGGGCGGACAGCTTGTGCGTACCGCGGGTGGTTCGGCGCAGTTGATGTCCCGTGATGGAAACTATGCCAATGTCAAACTGCCTTCCGGCGAGATTCGCATGATCAGTATCGAGTGCTTCGCCACCATCGGACAGATTGGCAATATTGAGCATGAGAGCATAACAAGCGGAAAGGCAGGGCGTAAACGGCACCTGGGTATCCGTCCCACCGTGCGCGGCGTGGCGATGAACCCGGTCGATCACCCGATGGGCGGCGGCGAGGGTCGCAGTTCCGGCGGCGGGCATCCTTGTTCTCCGTGGGGGCAGTTGTCCAAGGGCAAACGCACCCGCTCCAAACGTAAACCGTCAAACAAGTTTATCGTAAAGAGAAGGAAGAAATAAGCTATGGCCCGTTCAATTAAAAAAGGTTTTTATGTGGAGCCCAAGCTTCTTCAGAAAGTGGAGAAGATGAATGTGTCCGGGGACAAGCGTGTGATCAAGACCTGGTCACGCCGTTCCATGATTCTTCCGGAATTTGTGGGGCACACTTTTGCCGTACATAACGGAAAAATTTTTGTATCCGTATTCGTTACCGAGAATATGGTTGGCCATCGCTTGGGCGAGTTCTCCCCGACGCGTGCATTCAGACGTCATGGGGCCGCTACCGATAAAACTGTAGCGCTCAAGTAGTTGGACAAATTTAGCGCAGGAACAAGTCCCGTTAGAGGGGCTTGTTCTGTGCGCAAAAACGCTGAAAAAGCGGCGGATGTCAGTTCAACATAAAAAAAATTAGTTTTTTATAAAGTTTAGCTGGCATTGAAAAAATAAATGCGTACAGTAATCGCTTTCGCCCGCTGGAAGAGTGTCCCCGAAAAACGGGAGTAGAGAAGAATTAACAGAGGAGTTCCCGTAAAAACGGGATACGCCGGAGCAGTGAGATAGAAGTTATGGAAGTAAGAGCTATAACAAAATATGTAAGAATGTCGCCGTCAAAGGCGCGTGACGTTGCGCGTGCCATACAGGGGCGTCCTGTGCCGGTAGCTTTGAGCATTACACAGGCAAGCCAACGTAAAGCAGCCTTCCAGATAGGGAAAACGCTGAAATCCGCCATTGCCAATGCGGAGAATAATGCCGGGCTCTCAGCCGACGATCTGATCGTGAAAGAGGCGGTGGTTGACGAAGGTCCGCGGATGCGCCGGTACTGGCCGCGTGCGCGGGGTATGGTCAGCCCAATTGAAAAGAAATTCAGTCATATCCGCATAATCTTAAGTGAGAAAAAAGCGGGTCGTAAGTAAACACATTAAGGTAAGCATTCGTTAGGAAAGGAGTTCGTTTTGGGCCAGAAAGTTAATCCAATAGGGTTAAGGGTAACTGTCAACAAGGATTGGCGGTCCCGCTGGTTTGCGGACAAAAAGGAATTCGGGGATTTACTCCACGAAGATTTGTTGATCCGTGACCTCGTTAAAGAGCGACTCAAGGATGCTGCCGTTGCGGATGTAATCATCGAGCGCTATGCCAATCGCGCCAGGGTGACCATCTACACTGCACGTCCTGCCATCGTGATCGGCCGCAAAGGCGCAGATATCGAGCGTTTACGCGATGATATTGCCAAGATGACCGGTAAGGAAATTTATCCTGAAGTAAAAGAAGTTAAGAATCCGGACACCAACGCCCAGCTCGTTGCTGAGAACATTGCCTTTCAGCTTCAGCGCCGTGTGTCATTCCGCCGCGCCATCAAACGCGCGGTCCAGATGGCCATGGATATGGGGGTACTGGGTATCAAGGTGGAAACCGCGGGCCGACTTGGCGGGGCCGAACTGGCGCGCCGTTCCGGCTACAAGGAAGGTAAAATTCCGTTGCATACGCTGCGCGCCAATGTGCAGTATGGGTTTGCGGAAGCCAACACCGTCGCGGGCAAAATCGGCATCAAGGTCTGGATTTGCAAAGAACAAGAAGCATCTGAAGATATGACGAAGGAGAAATTCAATGCCTCTTATGCCTAAAAGAGTGAAGTTCCGCAAGGTTCAACGCGGAAAACGGCGTGGGACTGCCAATTCCGGCAATACCATCGCATTCGGCGAGTATGGGTTGCAGGGGCTCAAGGGCGCCTGGATTACCAACACCCAGATTGAGGCGTGCCGTGTGACGATTAACCGCGCCATGAAACGTAAGGGAAAACTGTGGATTCGCATCTTCCCCGATAAATCGATTAGCAAGAAACCGCTGGAAGTGCGTATGGGTAAGGGTAAAGGCGCCGTGGATAAATGGGTCGCGGTCGTCAACCCGGGCACGATGCTCTTTGAAATGGATGGGGTGCCCGAGTCGGTGGCGCGCAACGCGATGCGCCTGGCCGCGGCGAAACTGCCCATCCCCACCAGGTTCATACAACGCCATCAGCACGGATAAGGCGCAGGATGTTTTACTATGAAAGCAAGTGAATTAAGAGAATTGACAAGCGAAGAACTCGAGCAGCGGAGCCGCGAGGTTAAGCAGGAAATGTTTAATCTGAGGCTTCAGCAGATCAGCGGACAGGTGGAAAAACCCTCACGCATCAAGGATCTGCGTCGCGCCATGGCCCGGATCAAGACGATTGTCAAGGAACGGCAGAAGGTTGAAGAGGTAAAGGCATGACAACAGTAGTTCAGCGAAATTTGCGCAAGACACGTGAAGGCATCGTCATCAGCGACGCCATGAACAAAACCATCGTCGTTCGTTCTGAGCGTCGGGTGCGCCATCCCCTGTACGGGAAGGAAATGACGCGGTCCAAAAAGTTTCATGTGCACGACGAGAACAACGAAGCAAAAATCGGCGATCGGGTCATCATCACGGAAACCCGGCCTTACAGCCGAATGAAACGCTGGCGGCTTGTCGAAATTACACGGAAAGGGAACTAACCCCGGATGGGCAGGTTGTTGTTATGATTACGACGGAAACAAGATTGGATGTGGCGGATAACACGGGGGCGCGCGTTGTTCAGTGCATAGGCGTACTGGGCCAGCGTAAGACGGTCGCTCATGTGGGCGATGTCATCCGCATTGCAGTGAAGGAAGCGCAGCCGCGCGGAATGGTCAAAAAAGGGGATGTGCTCAAGGGGCTTATCGTGCGCACCAAACACCCGTTGCGCCGCCCGGATGGTTCATACCTGAGCTTTGACCACAATGCGGTCGTCATCGTGGACGAGCAGATGAATCCGCGTGGAACACGCATTTTCGGACCGGTGGCCCGGGAATTGCGCGAAAAGAATTTTATGAAAGTCATTTCATTGGCGCCAGAGGTTCTCTAATGAAGATAAAAAAAACAAGCATCAAATCGCATATTAAGAAAGGCGATATCGTGATTGCCGTGGCCGGTGAAGACAAAGGGAAAACCGGCAAGGTGTTGCAGGTGGAAGCGGCTGCGGGACGCGCGCTCGTCGAGGGGCTCAACTTCGTGAAGAAGCATTTGCGCAAGTCCCAGGACAATCCCCAAGGCGGTATCGTTGAAAAAGAGGCTCCCATCAATGTCTCCAATCTGGCTTTGCACGAGGCCGGAACGGGCCGCGGGAAGAAAAAAGCAGGGTGAGGCCCCGCGTTACATTTTTCGGAAACGACAAGGATAGATCATGACTGCACGCATGAAAGAAAAATATAAAACAGAAGTGGCCGATGCCCTGCGGAAAAGCCGCGGGTATGTCAATGCCATGCAGGTACCCCGCTTTACCAAAGTGGTTGTCAATGTCGGGGTGCCCACCAGCGTGGATAAAGACACCATGAAGGCCATTGCGGGTGACCTGGCCAAGATCACGGGCCAAATCCCGCTGACCAACAAGGCCCGTAAGAGTATTGCGAACTTTAAGTTGCGCGAGGGCATGCCCATCGGGTTGAAGGTGACGCTGCGCGGCGACCGGATGTATGAATTTCTGGATCGGTTGATCAATATCGCCTTGCCGCGTATTCGCGACTTCCGCGGGGTGCCGGCAACGTCGTTTGACGGCCGTGGTAACTACTCGCTCGGTTTGCGGGAACAGGGTATCTTTCCCGAAATCGATCCGGATAACATCAAGACAACCCATGGCATGGATGTAACGATTGTTACGACCGCCCAGACAGATGACGAAGCGCGTGAACTGTTGAAGATGATGGGAATGCCTTTTGCAACGGCGCAGTAACACTATCGGAGGAAAGACCAGTGGCTAAAAAATCATTAATTGCGAAATCAAAGCGGACCCCGAAGTTCGCCGCCCGGTCATACAGCCGGTGCCGTCGCTGCGGCCGTCCGCGCGCGTATATCAGGAAATTTCAACTTTGCCGGATTTGCTTCCGGGAACTGGCCTCCGAAGGCAAGATTCCCGGGGTGATCAAGGCCAGTTGGTAAACTATGAAAGACCAGGTGGAGTTCAAATGAGTGTATCAGATCCCATTGCGGATATGTTGACCAGGGTTCGGAATGCTAACAGCGCCGGTTTAGAGACCGTGCAGATGCCGCATTCGAACCTTAAAAGTGAAATCGCGCGTATCCTCAAAAAGGAAGGATACATCCTGGATTACACGACCGAAGGGCATGGCGGGAAGCGTACGCTGCGGCTGTATTTGAAATACACGCCGGAGCAGCAACCGGTAATCCAGGGCCTTAAGCGCATCAGTAAGCCGGGCTTGCGGCGCTATGTGGCCGCCGCGTCGATCCCGTCAGTATTGGGTGGCATGGGTGTGGCTGTTATCAGCACTTCAACCGGATTGCTGACGGACTTCGAAGCGCGCAAACGTAATGTAGGTGGCGAAATACTCTGCTACGTGTGGTAGTGGACAATTTAGTGAGGACGCATAATGTCTAGAATTGGAAATAATCCTGTGGCCATAGGCGCAGGGGTAACAGTCAAGGTAGAAGACCGCCAGGTAAAGGTGGCCGGTCCGAAGGGCGAGCTTGCCCAGGATATCCTGCCCGGAATCGCCGTGGCCGTGAAAGGCGCGGAAGTGGTGGTCAGCCGTGAAAACAACGAGATACAGACACGCGCGTTTCATGGGACGATGCGCAGCCTGATTGCGAATATGATTGAGGGGGTCACCAAGGGCTACGAGAAACGACTTGAAATCCACGGTGTGGGGTTCCGTGCGCAGTTGCAGGGTAACAAGCTTACAATGCAGGTGGGCTATTCCCATCCCATTGAGTATACGGTGCCGGATGGCGTGGAGGTCACCTGCCCCGATGCCACCAATATCATCATTGCGGGTATGAATAAACATCTGGTGGGCGAAGTCAGCGCCCGCCTGCGCGATTACTGCCCCGCGGAACCGTACAAGGGCAAGGGCATTCGATATAAAGGCGAACATATACGGCGTAAGGCCGGTAAGACGGTGGCGTAGTCATGAAGGTTAAGAACAAAAAAGAATATAGAGTACGTAGGCATCTGCGGTTGCGTAACAAAGTTAAAGGAACGGCGGATCGTCCCCGCTTGAGTGTGAATGTCAGTAACCGGCATATCAACATTCAGTGTATCGATGATGTGGCCGCCCGGACACTGGTGGCTGCCAGTTCCAAGGGCAAAGGCGCTTCCGGCGTGGTGAATGCCGAAGTGGCGGCCGAATTGGGACGCAAGGTGGCTGAAATGGCCAAAGAACAGGGAATTGAACAGGTAGTTTTTGATCGCGGCGGGTTCAAATTCGGTCAGCGTATGAAGGCTGTGGCCGATGCCATCCGGGCCGCCGGATTGCATGTATGATGGGTAGTAACTTCCGCGTAAGGAGCAGGTTGGTGTAATGGAAACAGTGGCGCAATATAGTACCGATAGGGAACTCGAGGAACGCGTAGTACACGTGAACCGCTGTTCTAAAGTGGTTAAAGGTGGTCGTAGATTCAGCTTTAGCGCGCTGGTGGTCGTCGGCGACCGCCAGGGGCAGGTTGGATATGGCCTGGGTAAGGCAAATGAGGTGGCCGACGCGATCCGCAAGGGAACGGCGCTGGCCAAGCGCAACATGTTTCGCGTGAGCATGAAAGGGACAACCATCCCGCATGAAAGTATCGGCTCCTACGACGGTGGCAAGGTGCTCCTTCGTCCCGCTTCGCCGGGTACCGGCGTGATCGCGGGCGGCGCCGTGCGCGCCATGCTTGATCTGGCCGGGCTGCGCGACGTGCTGGCCAAATCACTGGGCAGCAACAACCAGTTGAATGTAACTAAAGCAACCGTTGACGCGCTGAAAGGCCTTCGGACGTGGGACGAAGTCAAGATGATGCGCAAGGGTGAAATTTAACCGAATCAGGAAAAGACAATGAGTTTGCATGCAATTAAAAATTCCGTCGGCGCGCGCAAGGACCGTATGCGCGTGGGTCGCGGCCGGGCTTCCGGAAAAGGCAAGACGAGTGGACGCGGACACAAGGGCCAGATGGCGCGTAAGGGCGCCTCGCATCGCCCGGCCTTCGAAGGTGGCCAGATGCCCCTGATCCGGCGCCTGCCCAAACGCGGGTTTACGCACATAAAAGCGAAAATCTGGGCCCCGGTGAACGTCGCGGCGCTGGCCTGTTTCGACGAGGGCACGGAAGTGACCTTTGAACTGTTGCGTAAGACCGGCCTGGCCAAGGGCCGGATTGATGGCGTGAAAATTCTGGGCCGTGGCGATCTCGACAAAAAGTTGACGGTCAAGGCGCAGGCGTTCAGCGAGTCCGCCCGTTCAAAAATCGAGGCTGCCGGCGGGCAGTGTGAGGTAACCAAGTAAGTAAACTATTTAGGTAGAGACCTGTTATGCTATCAGCCTTTTCCAACAGTTTTAAGATTCCCGAGTTACGCCAGCGTATCCTGTTTACGTTCGGCTTGATATTTGTCTGCCGGTTGATTGCCATGGTCCCCACGCCGGGTGTGGATGCCGTTGCGTTGCGTAACTTTATCGCGTCGCTGCAAAGCCAGGCCGGGGGAAGTTTCCTCGGACTCTTTGATATGTTCAGTGGAGGCGCGTTCCAGAATGCCGCGGTGGGGGCGTTGGGAATCATGCCCTACATCAGCGCGTCGATTATTCTCCAGTTGATGACGGCGGTGGTGCCCGCGCTGGAGCGGCTGGCGCGTGAAGGCGATACCGGTCGGCAGAAGATCACACAGTATACACGCTACCTTACCCTGGTGCTTTGCGTGATTCAGGGCTACGCGATGGCCGCCACGCTTCAAAATCCGGCCGCACTGGGCATCAATGAACAGATCGTGGTGATGTCGGGCGTCTGGGGCTTCCGGATACTGACCATTATTACCATGACAACGGGCACGATGCTGATGATGTGGCTGGGTGAGCAAATGACCGACCGGGGCATCGGAAATGGTATCTCGCTGATTATTACGGTCAACATCATCAGTCGGTTGCCGGACGCGGTCCGGGCCACTGTCAATATGTTCATTCCGGTGGACGGGATTGCCCGCTTCAATATTTTCCACCTGGTCGGTTTGCTGGTGATGATCTTCCTGGTGATTGCCGGGGTGATCGCGGTGACCCAGGCGCAACGCAAGATTCCGGTGCAGTATGCCAAGCGGGTGGTGGGCCGCAAGGTCTATGGCGGACAGAGCACCTACATGCCTCTGCGCGTGAACTACTCGGGCGTGATGCCGATCATTTTTGCGCAGGCCATCCTGATGTTCCCTTCGCGAATCCTCGGTATGATTCCCCATCCGGCCTTCAAAAGCATTGCGGCCGCACTTAATTACGGCACCTGGATTTATAACTTGCTCTACGCGCTGATGATTCTTTTCTTCTCCTACTTCTGGGTGGCTACCCAGTTCAATCCGATCCAGATTGCCGATGATCTTAAAAAGTACGGCGGCTATGTGCCCGGCATACGGCCCGGACGTCCCACCGCGGAGTTCCTTGACCGTACCATGACCCGTATTACCTTGGCGGGCGCCGTCTTCCTGACGGTTATCGCGGTCATTCCATCGATCCTCGCGCAGTACTTCGGCATACCGTTTATTGTGGCGTCCTTCTTCGGCGGCACCAGCATGCTGATCATGGTGGGTGTCATGCTCGATACCATGCGACAGATCGAATCACATTTGTTAATGCGTCATTATGACGGATTCCTGAAAAAGGGAAAACTTCGTTCAAGAAGGTAAGGGATGCCATGGATGCGATAATTTTATTGGGAGCGCCGGGCGCCGGCAAAGGAACCGTAGCAGAGGTCATTCAGCAGCAGACCGGGTACGAGCACGTCTCGACGGGCGATATGCTGCGTGAGGCTGTCAAGGCGGAACGTCCGGTGGGGCTGGAGGCCAAATCATATATGGAGGCCGGCGAACTGGTGCCTGACGATGTGATTTTGCGGATTGTTCAGGAACGTCTGGCGCTGGGCGATAGCGAGGCGCAGTATATGTTCGATGGGTTTCCGCGGACGATTGAACAGGCCGAGGGACTCGACCGGGTGCTGGAGGAGGCGGGCAGCAAGGTCTCCCACGTTTTCATGCTGGATGTCCCGCGGGATGTGCTGGTTGATCGTTTGTCGGGTCGTCGTATCTGTCGTGGCTGCGGCGCCGTGTACCATGTGCGGAATATTCCTTCCAAGGTGGAAAATGTCTGTGACAGTTGCGGCGGCGAATTATACCAGCGCCCGGATGACAATGAAGAGACCGTCCTGAACCGGTTGGAAGTGTTCAATAAGCAGACAGCCAGTTTGATCGATTATTATGATAAAAAGGGTGTGTTGGAGCGCATTGAGGCCGCACAGCCCAAGGAAGTGACACAGAAGGCCATTGTGGATCGGTTGGCGGGCTGATAGCGGCAAGCGATCAACAATGGATAAAAAAGAACGGATTTTGCTGGACGCGGAACTCCTGAGTGTGATAGGAGATTGCGCTTTCCACGCGAAGTTAGGAAATGGGCACCAGATTGTGGCCTTTGCCGACGGAGCCGATAAGGCAAAGCTGGCTGGTTTAACGGCTGGGCATACAGTGAAGGTGAGTATGTCACCCTACGATATGTCAAAAGGGTGCATCATATTTGAGACTAAGGATTTAGAGTAATGAAAGTAAGAAGTTCCGTAAGACGCATGTGTGAACGGTGTAGAGTAGTGCGCCGTAAAGGTGTAGTTCGCATAATTTGTACAAATCCGCGTCATAAACAGCGGCAGGGTTAAAGGAGAAGTTTGATATGCCCAGGATACTAGGTATCGAGATCCCCGGAAAGAAACGGTTGGAATATGCACTGCGGTACATATATGGAATAGGCCCGAAGTGCGCCCGGGAACTGATCGAAAAAGCTCAGCTTGACCCGGCCAAGAAAGCGGATGATCTGACGGACGAGGAACTCACGTTGATCGCGGGTATCCTTCAGAGCGACTATCGCACGGAAGGTGACCTGCGCCGCGAAGTTTCCCAGAATATCCGCCGTCTGATGAGTATTGGCTGCTACCGCGGTCTGCGCCATCGTCGTGGACTGCCCGTGCGTGGACAGCGTACCAGCACCAATGCGCGTACCCGTAAAGGTCCGCGTAAGACCGTTGGCGCCGTTCGCGGCAAAGAAGCGCGCGCCGCCGCTAAAACAGGAAAATAAAAAACCAGCTTTTGTATACAGGTAGGATGAGACTATGGCCGATGAAGTAAAAGAGCAGAACGAGATGCAGGAAGAGAATACCCCGGTTCAGGAAACACCGGCGGCCGCGGAGGCGCCTGCGGAAGAGGCTCAGCCCACCGCGGAAGCGCCTGCGGAAGAGGCTCAGCCCACCGCGGAAGCGCCTGCGGAAGAGGCTCAGCCCACCGCGGAAGCGAAGCCGGTCGCGGAAGAACAGCCCGTGACAGACGCGCCGCCTGCGGAAGGGGAAAAGCCCGCCAAGAAAAAATCTAAAAAGGCAGAGAAGGCAGCGGAAGAAGGCGCTTCAGAAGAGCCGGACCCGTCGAATCTGTCGGCCGAGGATTTGTTGTCGACCACGGCAACACCCGCCAAGCGCGTCAAAATTAAGGGCGCGAAGAATGTCCCGTTGGGCATCGCGCACATTACGGCCACATTCAACAATACCATGGTCTCAATCACCGATATGCGCGGCGCGGTCATTTCCTGGAGCACCGGTGGTCGGTGCGGTTTCAAAGGCTCCCGCAAGAGTACGGCCTATGCGGCAACCATGGTCGCCCAGGAGGCGGGGCGCGCGGCGGTCGGCCATGGCATGCATGAAGTGGAAGTGCGTGTGCAGGGTCCCGGCGCAGGGCGCGAGTCCGCGATCCGGGCGCTTCAGGCCGTCGGCCTGAATGTAACATCAATTAGGGACGTGACGCCGATTCCGCACAACGGATGTCGGCCTCCCAAACGTCGTCGAGTGTAGGATCAAACAACGATAGAATATGTTTCTTCGGAGAACTAAGGGTTATGGGCAGATATACAGGACCAGCATGTAAACGGTGCCGCCGCGAAGGCACCAAGTTATTCCTTAAGGGCGAGCGGTGCTTTATGGCGAAATGCCCCATCGAAACCGGGCGGCCAATCCCCGGCGGTATGGGCAAACGCCGTTCGAAAATTTCGGATTACGGAACACAGTTGCGCGAAAAGCAACGCCTGCGCCGTACCTATGGTATGCGCGAGGGTCAATTTCATCTTTTCTTTGAACGGGCCGCCAAGATGCGCGGCGTGACGGGCGAGAACCTTTTCCAGTTGCTTGAAATGCGCCTGGATAATCTTGTCTTCCGTCTTGGTTTTGCCTCCTCCCGCAAAGCGGCGCGCCAGTTTGTGCGCCACGGGCATATTAATGTGAACGGGCAGCGCGCAACCATCCCTTCCATGATCCTCAAACAGGGTGATGTGATACAGGTGCGCGAGTCGGCCAACAGCCGCGCGACCGCTGATTTGTTTGTCGAGACGGCCGAAGCCCGCGGTATTGTGCCGTGGCTTACGCTGGACCGGAAACAGTATAAGGGTGAAGTACAGCACGTGCCCACACGGGAAGAAATCGGATCTCCGATCAATGAACAGTTGATCGTGGAATTGTACTCCAAGTAATAATAAACACCATATGAGCCGGTTAACGCCCGGTTCTGGGAGATGAGATTATGCCAGTACGTCTTGCACGTTTCGAAATGCCAAAGCGCATCGCAAAGGATGAGTCCGCGGCTTCGGATAATTACGCTAAATTTGAGGCCGAACCGTTTGAAGCCGGTTATGGCCGTACCATTGGAAACTCGTTGCGCCGTGTGTTGCTCTCTTCCCTCGAAGGCGCGGCCATTTCTTCCGTCCGTATCGAAGGCGCCATGCACGAATTCTGCACGCTGCCGGGCGTGGTCGAGGATGTCACGGATATCATCCTGAACCTGAAGAAAGTCCTCCTGAAGGTCTACTCGCGCGAACCGCGCCGGATCACCATCAAGGCCGCCGGACCGGGCGAAATAACCGCCAGGGATATCAAAACCGACGACACGGTCGAAGTCCTGAACCCGGACCATCATATTTGTACCCTGGATACAGACGGAAAGATCGAGATGGATATGGAAGTGCGCATCGGGCGCGGTTACTGCCCGGCGGAGTGGAACAAAAAGGAAGATCAGCCCATTGGCGAGATTCCGATCGATTCCCTTTTCTCCCCGGTGAGCCGTGTGAAGTATTCCGTGGAAAATACCCGCGTGGGACAGCGTACGGACTATGATAAACTTGTGTTGGAAATCTGGACGGACGGTCGCCTGGACCCGGATGAGGCCCTGACCATGTCCGCTGCCATCTTGCGCCACCACCTTGATGTCTTTGTCAGTTACGACAAGGACCTGGTCGAGTTTGAAGAGCATGAACGCGAAATCGACGCCGAACGGGAAGCCCTGCGCTCGAAACTGAACATCAGTGTCAATGAGATCGAGCTGAGCGTTCGCGCCGCCAATTGCCTGAATAACGCGAACATCACGACGGTGGGCGAACTGGCGCAGAAAACCGAGGCCGAGATGCTCAAATACAGGAATTTTGGCAAAAAATCGTTGAATGAAATCAAAGCCAAGCTCTCTGAACTTGGCTTGTCTTTGGGCATGACCTTTGAGGCCGACCTGGTTAGCGCTCACGAACCCATGGATATTGATTTTGAATTATAATTATCTAAACATTGCGGAAGACGACCATGCGACATCGTAAGAAAACAATTAAACTGGGAAGAAAATCCGCCCACCGTGAGGCTATGCTTGCGGGAATGGTCAGTGACCTGATTGCGGAAAAGCGCATTATAACGACCCTGCCCAAGGCGCGGGCGGCCCGTGGCGTGGCGGAAAAACTCGTCACCATGGCCAAAAAAGGCACACTGGCCGCGCGCCGTATCGCGATCTCGCGTATACGTCGCCCGGAACGAGTGAAGATTCTGTTTGAGGATATCGCGCCGGTGTTCAAAGACCGGCCCGGCGGGTATACCCGCATTCTCAAAATGGGCCGCCGTGATGGTGACAATGCCGAGCTGGCCATCCTGGAGTGGGTGGAGGATTACACCATTCAGAAGCCCGCCTCGAAAATCGCGGCCAAGGCCGAAAAATCATAATCGTCACCCGTTGACAAACAATTTCAGGGCAACGAAAGGCGCAGCACGTTGTTGCGCCTTTTATCTATCCGGATTCAGCGACGCTGACATTGAGTGAATATACATGAATACGAATGCAATACGCAATATCGCCATTATTGCCCATGTGGACCATGGTAAAACAACCCTGGTGGATGAAATCCTTAAACAGATTCATCTGTTCCGGAATGTCGATCAAATCCAGGAATGCTTTCTGGATAGTAATGATCTGGAGCGCGAGCGCGGTATTACCATTCTCTCCAAGAATATCAGTGTCTATTACAAGGATGTAAAAATCAACGTAATCGATACGCCCGGCCATAGTGATTTTGGCGGCCAGGTCGAGCGCGTCCTGAACCTGGCGGACGGAGTCCTGCTGCTGGTGGATGCCGCCGAAGGGCCGATGCCCCAAACCCGCTTTGTGCTCGACAAGGCCCTTCAACTCCATCTCAAGCCGATTGTTATCATCAACAAGATCGATAAGCCGATGGCCCGCCCCGACGAGGTGCATGACAAGGTCTTTGACCTGTTTGTCGAGTTGAACGCCTCCGATGAACAGCTTGATTTCCCGATGTTGTATGCGAGCGGAAAGGACGGTTGGGCTGATAAGCAGCTTGACGGTAAACGTGATTCGATTCTGCCGTTGCTGGACGCTATCATTGAACATATCCCCGCGCCTGTTATGCGGGAGGGGCCGGTCCAGATGCAGGTGGCCACACTGGATTATTCCGATTATGTCGGGCGTATCGGCATCGGCCGCGTCTACCGCGGTACGCTCAACACCCGCGATTCGTTTATCGTACTCAAGCAGAACGGGAAAGAACGCCTCACGCAGATCAAGCAGTTGCTGACATTTGAGGGCCTCGAACGAAAAGAGCAAGTGTCCGTTCCCTGCGGGGAGCTGTGCGCCGTGGTCGGGATCGAAAATGTCGATATCGGCGATACCATCTGTGATGTGGAACATCCCGAAGCGATGCCGGCCATCAAAATTGACGAGCCCACTATTTCCATGATCTTCCGCGTGAATGATTCCCCCTTCTTCGGCAAGGAAGCAAAGTTTTCCAGCAGCCGCCATCTGCGTGAGCGCCTGTTTAAGGAGATCCAGCGGGACGTGGCCCTGCGGGTCGAGGAGATCACAGGCGATGCCTTCAAGGTCAGCGGGCGCGGCGTGCTCCATCTGGCCATCTTAATCGAAAATATGCGCCGCGAAGGGTACGAAATGACGGTCTCCCAGCCGCATGTGATTTTCAAGGAGATCGACGGCGTCAAACAGGAGCCGATTGAAATCCTGGCGGTGGATACCCTGGCGGACACCGCCGGCAAGGTCATTGAGCTGGTCGGACTGCGCAAAGGCGAGATGATCCACATGGAAAAACGCGGCAACCGGCAGTTGCTGGAGTTCCATATCACGACCCGTGGGCTTATCGGCCTGCGTACCCGCCTGACCACCGCCACCGCCGGCGAAGCCATTATTGCCCACCGCTTTCTCAAATATGGCCCGTTCCGCGGCGAAATCCCGCAGCGCATCAACGGTGTGCTCATCAGCATGGACCAGGGAAAGACCTCCGCCTACGCCATCGACGCGCTTCAACAGCGCGGAAGCTTCTTTGTCGACCCCGGCGAACTGGCCTACGAGGGCATGATTGTGGCGGAAAACTGCAAGGACAACGACCTTATCGTGAACGTTCAGAAGGGTAAACAGTTGACCAACGTCCGCGCCTCCGGCTCGGACCGGGCCCTGAAAATCACCCCGGCCAGGAAAATGAGCCTCGAAGAAGCGCTCGAATATATCGCGGATGATGAACTTGTCGAAGTAACCCCCGAGAATATCCGCCTGCGCAAATTCTACCTCTCCGAAGTCGCCCGCAAACGCCTGAAAAAACGGGGCATTGAGGAATATTGATTCTGTTTCCCACCTTCCTTGCCGTCGGCCATGAATACCGCGCGGCCCCAAGGGGGGGGCGGCGGCTGATAAGCGGGCGATCGATGTTCTGGCAAAAAATCCGAAAAATTAATTATTGGGCGCTTTTTTCTTGAAAGTGAACGATAGTTCAGTTATGTTGCATGTGTAATGAAAACGGGCTGTGCAAGGCATGGCCGGGACGTGAAAAACATGGAAATGGAGGCAGCTATGCCCCGAAAAACAAATTTGGCGGAAAAGGTTGGGTGTTTGCGTGATTTTGTGCGCAGGGAGCATCGTATGCCGGGCTATGGGGAGATGTTGGAGCTGTTTAACTATCGCTCCAAAAACGCGGTGTACGGGCTGCTCAAACGCCTGGAGATGTATGGCTACCTGTCCAAAAGCCGGGATGGGAAAATAGCGCCTGCCAGCAAATTGATCGGCTCCATCCGGTTGCTGGGCGCGGTGCAGGCCGGGTTTCCCTCGCCGGCGGAAGAGGAACTGGTGGATACATTGAGCCTGGATGAATTCCTGGTCGAGCGGCCCGAGGCGACCTTTATGCTGACGGTGACGGGTGATTCGATGATTGAGGCGGGGATCCAGCCGGGGGACATCGTGCTGGTGGAAAAGGGGGTGACCCCCCGCCGGAATGACGTGGTGGTGGCGCAGGTGGACGGCGAGTGGACCCTCAAATTTTTCGGGCGGGACCGCCAGGGCGTCTTCCTGGACCCGGCCAACAAAAACTACCAGCGCATCCGCCCGCAGCAGTCCTGCTCAATCGGCGGCGTCGTACGCAGTGTGATTCGCAAGTATCGGTAGCAGGATGTGACAATGATCGGATATCGTGTGCCATGCAAAAATTAATGTTCCATTCGTCCTATCCCAACGCGGTGATGCATTTTGACGGCGACGCGTTCTTTACGTCGGTCGAGCAGTCGGTGCATCCGGAGCTCAAGGGGCGTCCGGTGGTCACCGGCAAGGAACGGGGCATCATCGCGTGTGCCAGTTACGAGGCCAAGGCGCTCGGGATTAAGCGCGGGGTGTCGCTGTGGGAGGCGCGCAAGATGTGCCCGGAGCTGGTAGTGCTGCCCAGCGACTACGAGACCTACAGCATCTATTCCAAGCGCATGTTCGAGATCGCGCGACGCTACACCCCCATGGTGGAGGAGTATTCCATTGATGAGGGGTTCGCGGACCTCACCGGCCTCCGCCGTCTGCACCACATGTCCTATCCGGATATAGCGAGGCGCATTCAGCGGGAGATTTGCGAAGAGCTGGACCTCGGGGTCTCGGTGGGCCTGGGCCTCTCCAAGGGCCTGGCCAAACTGGCGTCCAAATTCCGCAAGCCCCTGGGGTTCACCGCGGTGGGCGGCGCGCATGTGGAACTCTTCCTGCAGCGGCATACCATCGACCAGGTCTGGGGCATCGGCCCCAACAGCGCCTCTATGCTGCGCAAGCATGGGGTCAATACCCCGTATGACTTCATTCAGCGGCCCGAGGCGTGGGTGAAAAAAATGATGGGCAAGGTGGGGGACGAGCTGTGGCATGAGTTGCGCGGACACCTCATCCATCCGGTCGATCCCGATGAAAAGAAAACCTACGCCTCAATCAGCAAGGGCAAAACCTTTACCTCACCCTCCTCGGACCCCGATTTCATTTACGCCAAACTCGTGCGCAATGTGGAATCCGCCTTTATTAAGATGCGACGCTACAAGCTGCGCGCCCGCAAACTTGTGGTGGTCCTGCGCTGGCAGGACTACCGGCAGGACGCCCTCGAAGCCCGCCTGAACCGTCCCACCGCGTCCACGCAGGAGGTCTTGCCGATTGTGCGTGACCTCTTTGAACGCCTGTTGGCGCCGGGCGATCTTTACCGGACCACCATGGTGGTGTTGACCGGACTGGAAGAAGACCGCTGTACGCAGATGGAGCTTTTTGAGGACCGCTTGCGTATCGAGCGCCTGGCGCGGGCCGCGCGTGTAGTGGATCAAATCAACCAGCAATACGGAAAACATACGGTCCATGTCGGCAGCTCGCTTTTCCTGGAACAGGGCCCGAAAACCGATCGCGATGTTCCCCCGGCACGCCGAGAAAACCTCCTCAAGGGAGAAAACGCGCGCCAGCGCCTTCGCATCCCGCGGATGGGGCTGGAGGTCTGACCGGCCGCCCGTGACGTCGGCGCCTTGGCGCAAAGCAATGGCGGTCGGGAAGATAATAGGCATTGCATATATGCGGCGGTTGTACTAAAAACGCCACTGTTATGGATACTATTGACATGCAGGTTGAGGAAAATGCCGGTCCTGACGAGGGCGCCATTGCGACAGGGGTGTCGTCGCCGGAACCGGAGGGTATAGTTCCCGTAGTGCCGAAGCGTTCGCGCGCGGAGCGGCGGGAGCAGGCGGTGGTGGATGCGTTGCGCACTTTGATGCGTGACCTGTATCTGGAAAAATTCGGCAAGGCACCCGCCCGCGAAAAACAGATTCCGCTTGCGCTTCACATGACGTTGCGGGCGTCGGAGGAGTGGCAACTGGATGTATCACCTTCGATGCGCGACCAGATCGGCGCGGCGTTGGAAGACGCGGAGGCGGAATGCAATCTCTACACCCCCGGACATGTATATGATTTCTATACCGAGCAGGCCGGCTCCGCGGCCTCCGTGCCGCCCTCCGCATTGTCCGTGTTCAAGGGCTTCAATTCCATGGGCGTACCGCAATGGCAGGACCTGAGCCAGATGTTCCTGGACGCGGGCGATGAGCGCATCAGCGATCTCTACGCCAAACCGCCGCGGGTGCTGGCCGCGTTGCAGTACGGCAAGGAACTGACCACCGAGCAGTTGAGTACGTTCGGGAAGTCCTCCAAAACCTACGCGGTGCTTGCGCAGGTGGTGGCGGGTTATTTTATGCTGCCCGCGGACGCGCAGCATCCGCAACAGGAGCGCCGGTTGGCGCTGACCTTCCAGGTGGTTGAGTCGCGCGACCCCGCCCGCCATGTGAAGCTGCACCTGAATGTGCTTTCGTACCTCCCCTGGGAGCGACTCCAGGAACTCTTTGCCGACGGATGGGAGCCGGGCATCGGCCGCGCCTGCCAGTTGGTGCGCCATGAACTGATGAACCTGGAAAAGAAGGTGAACCATCTTCGCCATGAGGGACGCCTGATAGACGCCTCCCGGGCACTGAAACGTATCCCTGCCGTCATGCGCCAGTTGGTTGTTTCACTTGAGCGGACTGACCGGCAGGCCCGCCGCCGGACGCAGCACAGCGAGGAACGCCGGAAGGAACGGCCCACCCACAAGGCCCTGGAAGACGCCCGGTGCGCCACGCCCCAGCAACTGTTTTTTGATATCAAAAGCGACGCCTGGATCGCCTGCGGGGACCATGGCCGTGCGCATGTCTTCTCCCTCGACGGCAAACATGTCACCAGCTTCATCCTGAAGCCGGATTCCATCGCCTTCCGCGTGCGCACCAACCGCTGGCGCGATATGACCCCCGAAGAGATATCCACGTTCCAACAGCATCTCGCCCAGTCCTTATAGCGCCTGAACCACACCAGTCTACGCTTTGCACGGGTTCGACGGCAATGCTGCAGGCCTGATCCTTTGGATAGCTATACCCTCCGTTGCCGATGAATATCTTCTGCTTTTATCCGTCAAATCTTGTGTACCTGAAATGGGTTCAGGTGGTAAAGTGCAGTCAGAATTGAGTGAAAACCTAACAATGAGGAGGAAGGTCATGAAAAAAGTGATCATATGGCTGGCAGTGGCAATGATGGGCGCAACGGTAAATGCGGCGCCAATGCGTGTGGCAATCCTGGATTTTGAAGATGATACGGGTATGGGGTCGGACGCCAAGCTCGGTGGCCTGATCTCTCCGGAATCGTTGGCCGGCAAGGGCGTCTATTTCCTTCAGAAGGATTTGCTCGGCGATGAAAATATTGCCCTGATCGACCGGCGTGATTTTATCCAGCAGATCGAGGCCCTCCAGTACCGCGACGGCGCAGATCCGGACAAGCATAATTTCTTGCGGGACCAGAGCCGCGATACCCCCACGAAGCCTTCGTTTATCCAGGCCGCGCAGGCCTTGCGCGCGGATGTTGTGCTGCGCGGGGCGCTGGTCAGTTTTTCCACGGGAAAACAAATGGTCAATCAGGGAGGCTACCAGGCAGACTTTTCCAAGGTCACGGTACGCGTCATGATCCAGGCGTTGGATGCGGTCGACGGCGGGGTGGTCGCTGTGGCGGACGGTTCCGCGAGTGATAAATTCCGGCAGACGGAAGCTATGTCAACCATCCTGGGCGAAGATGATGTCCTGAATCTGTTGGACCTGGCCATCCGCAAGGCCGTACCCGAACTCGAAACTGCGCTGGCGAAGCGTCTTGAGCAGCAGAAAGGCCGTCCTACCGTCAAACTGAGCATTTCCACCGACGCCGATCCCGCCCTGATTGAGATCGACGGTATCCTGGTGGGGTCCTCGCCGATTGAAGGGCTGGATGTCTACAAGGGCGATCACGTCCTGGCTGTCGGCAAGCCGGGGTATCAGGACGTTACCAAACGCATTCTCCTCGAACAGGACACAAAGATTACGGTGCCCATGCTTTCCACCCAGCTCAATGCGGAACAGCTCAATGACATCCTTCAGAAGATGCGCCTGAATGTGTATTCGGGCATTGAACCTGCGCTGGTAGTCGAAACACAGTCCGAATAGGTTGCATTGTCCGCTTTTTTTCATCAGGCAGCTCTGTGGGCAGGGGTTGCGTTGGTTTGGATTCTCTGCCTGACGGGCGTCGGGTTGTCGGCGGTGTCTTTTTCCGGAACCTGGGTAGTGGCGGGCGCGGCGGCGCTTTTAACCCTGATCAGCCGGACCGGCTTTCCTGGCTGGTGGATGGTTGCGCTCTTCCTGCTGATTTCCGCCGCCGCGGAGGTATTTGAAACCCTGGCCGGCGCGTGGGGGGTCAAGAAACGCGGTGGTTCCAATAGGGCCGGCCTGGCGGCCCTGGTTGGCGGACTGGCCGGGATGGTGATCGGCGGATTTCTTATACCGGTGCTGCTACTCGGCAGCCTGATCGGCATGATGGCAGGCAGCTTCGCGGCCGCCTTCCTCGTCGAGCGCAATCGCCTCCGGCATGATGGGCAGGCCGCCTCCATTGCGTGGGGTGCCGTCATGGCACGCATCCTTGTCATCCTCTTCAAACTGGGCGCCACCCTCGGCATGATTGTCTACCTGGCCATCGGGGCATGGATGAAATGAGCGAAAAATGGGCTTCTGGCCAAAGATATTTGAAATTTCTTTGACGCTCTCAGTCAAACATTAGCTCCGTAAGGAGCTGGGTTTTAACCCCCGATAAGCACGGGCCGCGCGAGTCGAATTTCAATCGAAAGAGGTCAAAATAATTCAGTTGTTTGCCCGGGATGTGAAACAGCAGCGCGGTATCCTTCATGGCGATTTCGGCATGGGGCCTGCTTTACATGCCTATAAGACAGGACGACAGCAATGTGGCCAGGGCGTTTAATAGTTCCCCCGGCGGCATTAATAAAACGGGCCCGAATGGGTATCTGTATAGGCGGTAAAGAGTTGTGTTATATTGTGACCGCGCATGATAGCCTTGCGGGCGCAAACCGGAAATTATGGACGGACGGCGCGAGGAAAGTTTTTCCCGCGCGGGATGTGCGTATGTGGCGCATTGGCGCACTGGAAATGATGGAACATGAAAAAGAATAACCTGCCCCAAAGTCGGAAAACAGTGTTAACCCTTGTGTTGTCTGTCGTTGTATCCATGGCGGCGGTATGCGCGCAGGCAAAGGAATACTACATCAATGACGCGTCAACGGACGGCGATGTGTACACGGAGCGGGCGGGGGATGACCAGTATACGGGCACCAATCCCTGTTGTCCGCGCGCCAGCATCCAGGGAATCATGGCGGACTATACGGTCGTGGCGGGCGACATTATTTACGTGGATACCGGCCATTACCTGATGACGAATGATATGCTTTTCACCGCGGTCAACAGCGGGTCCACGGGGTTGCCTGTCGAGATTCGCGGGACCACCAATCCGGTGATGCGCTCGACGTTTCAGCGGAGCATGGCGGGATCGGGCAGCAAATACGGGCTGCATTTGGTGGGCGCCGATCATGTGCACCTGAACAATCTGGTCTTCACGGGGGGCACGGCGGCCATTCTGATTGAGGACAGCTCGGGGTGTGTCATCTCAAACGTGGGCGCCTCGGGCGTGTTGACCTACGGGCTTTCGGTGCAGGGCGCGTCCGACATCAGTGTGATGGATACCTGGCTGCGGGGCGGGGATACGGCGTTGCACCTGGAGGGCGTTACCAATGCCGTATTTTCGAATCTGACGGTGAGCGGCGCGTCCGGCTACGGATGCCGGTTTGTGGATTCCAAGGCCGTCCTGCTGGCCCAAAGCTCCGTGACGCGCAACAATGATGCGGGCGTGAAATTTGAAGACACCTCCGGGACGGTGCTCTCGTGTGTGCTGGCGTACAATGTGGACAGCCAGGTCGAACTGGCCGGCGGGATGTTGTCGCTGACCAATTCCATTTTGGCGGCCACCAACGCGGGCGCGTTTTGTATCTATTGGACCGCCGGTGAGTACTGTGGCGACTACAACAATCTCTATGCCCCTGGCACGGCCCTCCTGGGCCGCCAAATCAACACCAACCGTCCTTCGCTCTATGACTGGGTCCGGTTTGTGACCCAGGATGTGCACAGCCTCGCGCACAATCCGGTATTCGTCGCGCCCACCAATTACCGGCTCCGGACCGCCACAACCGGCGCCCTGCAGGTGAGCGCAAGCGGGATGTGGACCAATCACAGTCCCTCTATCGACACCGGTCCGCCCGGCATGGATTTCTCGCTCGAACCCCTGCCGAATGGCAATCGCGTCAACATGGGCGCCTACGGGAATACCACCAATGCATCGCAAAGCCTGTCATCGGACTGGGTGTTGGCGGTAAGCCTCAATGACGGAGGTCAGGCGCGCGGGGCGGTTGACCTGCGCTGGCGAACGAGCCTGACAAACGCTGGGGAAACGTTCCGGTTGGAATACGCGCAGTACGGGAAAGATGGTATTGCCTGGGACTGGGAGCTTATCACCAACGGCCTGCCTGCCAGTCCCGGGGTGTATACCTGGGATATTTCGCGGGTGCACGGCAGTCCGTACGCGCGCTGGCGGGTGGTCTCGGAGTCGACGCCTTCGCTTTGGGATGCCTCCGACACGGCCTTTCAGTTGCGGCCTTATACCTTCTACATCAACAACGCGGACACGATGGGCGATGTGTATTGCACGGCGCCGGGCGCATCCACCAACTGGGGGGCCAGTTCCAACCTGCCGATGGACAGCATCAGCGGGGTGTTGTCCGCCTATGATCTGGAATACGGCGATCTGGTGTTGATCGACAACGGGACGTACACCTGGGGCAGTTCCGTGCGGATACTGACGGATGACGGCGGCGGGCCGGACGGGCATGTGACCTTTCGGGGCGGCGGCGCGACGGTCATTGACTGGGGGATATCCGCCTACTATCTTTCCATGGAAGACGTAGCCTACATCGCGCTTGAAGATCTGGAATTCCGGCGTGGGAATTACGGGGCATGGTTGAAGAAGGCCGCCAACTGCCGCCTGCGCAACATCCGGGTTGTTGATCCGTCCAAAAACGCGCTTTTCCTGGACAACGCGTCGACCAACAGCATTGAGAACCTGCACGCGATCAGCAGCACCGAAGATGGACTGTCCATCAAGGGATCCGTCTACAACAGCCTGACCAATATCCTGGTGGCCGACAGCGGATGGCGCGGTGTTTTCATGCAGGGCAATTCACTCTACAACAACCTGGTCAATGCGACGGTGGTTGGCAGTTCAAATGACCAGATATTGATTACCGGGGGGGCGCTGGACCTGCGTAATTCCATTGTAGTGGCCTCGGGGGCGGGCCAATTTTGTGTAAATGTCCAGATGGGCGCATACAGTGGTGATTACAATGACCTGTATACGACCAACGGGGCGTGGGTGGGCTGCCAGGGCGGCATCAAGGCCACCATGTGTGACTGGCAGGGCGGCGGACAGGATGTGCGCAGCATCAACGAAGACCCGTTGTTTGCCGATGAGCTGAATGGGGACTATCATTTGAAGAGTCTCCTTGGATGCTATTACAAGGCTACGGAATCGTGGATAACAAACACGGTGCACAGCCCCTGTATCGACCTGGCCCAGGCGGATATGGTGTATACCAACGAGCCCGCGCCCAATGGCGGACGCCGCAACCTGGGCGCCTACGGGAACACAGGCCAGGCCTCAAAAGGACGGACGGACCCCTGGCTGATGACGCTCAGTTGCGGGGATGGGGGGATCGTGCGTGGCGCGACCGTGCTGCGGTGGACGATGGGGAATGTGAATTCAAACGATACAGCCACGGTGCGTTATTCCATCGACGGGGGCGTGACCTGGGAACTGGTGGGCACGGCCGTGGCGGGCGTCGAGTCTATCGCCTGGAACCCGGGGTCGCTTACCTCGGCAAGCTGCCTCTGGCAGGTGGTGGTCGGTACGGTGTCAAACCAGACGGACCAGCCCTTTGCCGTCAATCCAACCGCTTATTACATCAATGACGACAGTTTAAGCAACGACGTGTATTGCGTGCGGACGGGAGACAACAGGTACCTGGGCCTGCGCCCGGACGAGCCGATGGCCAGCCTTGAAATCCTGCTGCAGGTGCACGACCTGCAACCCGGCAATGTGGTGTATGTGGACACCGGAACCTATGTTACGCCGAGTAACATTGTCATCAGCGCGGCAGATGGCGGGTCGCAGGTTGGGGGCTATGTGACCATACAGGGCAGCACCAATCCGCCCGCGATGGGCACGCTGTTTGTCAACACCCGCGCCTCGGGGTACGGGTTGCATCTTTCCGGGGGCGCGTGGACCGAGCTTTCAGATATTGTATTCACGGGAAGCGCGTATGGGGTGTACATCGAGGACAGCACCAACTGTTGGTTGCGCCGACTGACCATTCGGGCGGCGAACGAGGCGGGCGTAATGTTTGACGGGTCCAGGGACTGCCAATTGACGCACAGTGTGATCTGGAGCAACCGCAACGGCGTGCGCATTACCGGCGGGACAGGCAACAACGGCATCAGCTTCTGCACCATCGCGTACAATACCGACGACCAGGTGAACTTTGCCTCCGGGTATCTGGAGCTGTTCAACAGCATCCTGGTGGCGCAGGGGGCGGGAAGCTATTGCATCTACGAGAGTGCCGGGTTGTATTCCTATGCGGGGGACTATAACGATCTCTACACCGAGGGCGGCGCCTATGTGGGGTACGCCAATGCGCAGAACCGGCCCACGCTGAGCGACTGGTATATCGCTTCGGGTGGACAGGACGGCTCCAGCCTGGCGCACGAACCGTTGTTTGCCGATCCGGCTGCCGGGAATTTTCACCTGATGAGTACTGTAGGACGCTACGATGAATATGCAGACACCTGGGTGCAGGATATGCAACACAGTCCCTGTATTGATACGGCGGACCCCTGGGCGGACATCTACAATATCGAGCCGGAGCCGAATGGCGGCGTAGCCAACATCGGGGCCTATGGCCAGTCCGCGCAGGCCTCGAAAAGCACCAATATCTGGATAACGGCCATCACGTACAACGACGGGGGCACAGCACGCGGCGAGGTGACCCTGCGCTGGGCCACGGTGACCAATATGCCGGGTACCGTGCAACTGATTTATCTGCCGGGTAACGGGGATGAAATCATTATCACCAATGGCGTCCCGGCGACCAATGGCATCTGCCAGTGGGATACGGCATTAACCGTCGCCGGATTCCAGGGCAGTCCCATCGCCCAGTGGCGCGTTCGCTCGGAGTCTAATCCCAATATCTACGACACCATCGACCATACCTTCGAGTTGCGCCCGTTCACCCTGTTTGTCAATGACGGTTATACGATCAATGACCGGTACTGCAACCGTCCGGGACGCCCTTTCAACTCCGGCGTGTTTTCCAACGTTCCGCTCAATTCATTGGTAAGGGTGCTGGACGAGTACGATCTCGAATACGACGACACCGTCTATGTCGACACCGGCTTTTACGCGTCGTTGGCCACGGTGCACTTTACGGCTGCCGACGCGGGGTCCACCAACGGGCTGCTCTACATCCAGGGCAGCACCAACGGGGTGGGGGCGCGCTTCGTAGCGGACCCGTCGCCGCTGAGCACGGTCAAGGCGCATGTCCATATTGATGTGGCTGATTACATTCAGCTTTCCGATCTGAAATTCGAGGGCAGCGCGCATGGTATCCATATCGAGAGCGCGGAGAATATCCTGCTCGACGGGATTACCGTGGAGCGTACCACCAACGTGGGCATCCTGGTGGAAAACTCGACGAGCAATCAGTTCTTCGGCATACGTATTCAGGAGACGACCACCAACGGACTCGCGCTGATTTCTTCTTCGGGAAATACCGTTTCCAACAGTATCTTCTGGGCCAACGAGGGCGCGGGGGCCTACATCAGCGGAAACAATAATTACTTTGAAAACTGTGTGTTTGCCGCCAACCAGAGCAATCAGATTATCCTGGCGGACGGTTCGATATCCCTTTACTACAACATCATCGTTTCCGCGCTGCCCTACACCTACGGTCTGTATCTCAAGAACGGCATATACCAGGGCAATTACAATAACTGGTTCCACACCAACGGGGCCTATGTGGCGTGGCATCAGGGGTCGAAGGCCTGTCTGTCGGATTGGCAAAGCGCCTCCGGCGGCTGGGACTGGTCCAGCCAGGCCAATGAACCGTTTTTTGTTGATGAGGTTCTTGGGGATTTTCATCTGCGCAGCCGGGCGGTCGAGGGGACGTATGTGAGTGCGACGCATACGTGGGTGATGTTTCCCGAGCATAGCCCATGTATCGACGCCTGTGATCCCTTTGCCTCCGCCACGAATGAGCCGTCGCCCAACGGCGATCGTCGAAATTTGGGCGCCTACGGCAACACCGCCGAGGCCTCCAAGAGCCTGACCAATTCCTGGGTGTCGGTGCTCTCGTACAACGACGGCGGGGTCGCGCGCCATACGGCGGACCTCTACTGGCTGGCCTATGCCGCCGGTTCCGGCGAGTATATCGACCTGCATTATTCGCTGGATGCCGGGGCCACCTGGACGTTGTTGACTTCGACCCTGATTGATTATGGCTATTTCAGCTACGAATGGGATATTTCCGGCCTGACCAATTACCCGGATGTCAAATGGAAGGTGACCTTGCAGTCGGACACGAATGTGACGGATGAATCGGATGCGTGCTTCGCCATCAACCCCATGCGGTACTATGTGAACGATGCCTCCACCAATGGGGATATCTACTGTTCGGTGGCCGGCGATGCCCTGTTTGACGGGCTCAACACCAATCGTCCGGCGCCGGATGTCGCCATGCTGCTGGATATTCATGATATCGAACCGGGCGGTACAGTGTTTATTGATACCGGTGTGTATGCGCATGATGTTGATGTGATTGTAACCTCGAATGATATGGGGTCGGCGCAAGCCCCCGTGCGGTTCAAGGGGAGCGCCAACCATGCGTTTGGAGGCTCGCTGTTTATTCCGGGCACAGGTGTCGAGGGGGCGTTCATCATTGATGAAGCGGAGTATGTGGAAGTGCATGAATTGTGCTTTAGCGGCACGGAGTACGGGGTGTATGCCGCGGATGCGGTGGGCTGTGTGTTGTCCAACCTGACAGTGCGCAACACGGCGCGTGAAGGGATTTACGTAAATGGCATGGACGGGGTGAAGTTGTGCCGGCTGGATGTGATGGGTAGTGGCAATGACGGGTTGTATGCTGACGGGGATGGGATGCTGGTTTCGCGCTGCGCTTCCTGGCGAAATACAAAGTCCGGCTTCACGATAAAGGGCATTTCAAACACGGTGGAACATTGTGTGGCTACCGGCAATACAAACAGCCAGTTCGTGCTGGCAAGCGGCAGCGCAAACTTCCGCTGCAACATTGCGGTCAACACCTCCACCAACGGCTATGCCATCCGCCACGATGGAAACGCCTATGTCGGCGATTACAATGATTTCTACACGGCAACGAACTGCCTGCTGGCTTCCAAGGGGGGCAAGGCGCAGCCTTACCTGTGCGATTGGCAGCGCGTGACCACACAGGATGTCTACAGCCTGAGTCATCGGCCGTGGTTTGTGGACGAAGCGCTCGGGGATTTCCATCTGCGCAGCAGCACGGCCAGCGGGACGGTGGTCGGCGTCGATGGCCTTCGCACGAACTTCGCGGAGCACAGTCCGTGCATCGACGCGGGGCCGGTCTTCGGGGCTGTCACCAACGAGCCAACACCCCATGGCGGGTATATCAATCTCGGGCTCTATGGGAATACGGCCGAGGCCTCGCTGAGCGACACGAATGACTGGTTGCTGGCGATCAGTTTCAACGATGGCGGAACCGCCCGCGGTACCAATGTGCCCCTGCGCTGGCGCTCGGGCATGCAGGTTCCTTCCACGCCGTTGCAGATTGATTTTTCGCGGGATAACGGGGCCAACTGGGAAGTGATTGCCACCAACCTGCCGGCTTCGGATGAACTGTATGCCTGGGATACCACCCTGTGCCTCGGGAGCCCGTTTGCCCGTTGGCGCGTCAGCGCCGGGAGCGCCACCGATGTGGTGGACCGCTCGTTCTATGTGCGGCCGTTGCTGTTGTACGTCAACGATGACGCGACGGCGGGCGATATCTATTGCGCGAACGTCGGCCTCGAAAGCGCGACAGGGACCTCCTCGAATGATCCGTTGCCCTCCTTGCAGGAGGTTGTGGACCGGTACGACCTGGACTACGGGGATACGGTCTATATCGATACCGGCTTCTACGTGGTAACCAACGGGTGGGTGCTGTCCGCGGAGGATAGCGGGTCCAGCAGCGGGATGGTGCGGATTGTCGGCAGCACCAACACGGCCGCCGGCGGGACACAGATTTATGATCCGCAAACCAACATAAACAGTCGCGGTCTGATGTTGAATGCTTCGGCCTATGTGCAGGCCTCCTGGCTGGCCTTCACCGGGGCCTGGCACGGGGTCGAACTGAGCGGGGCGTCCGATTGCGCGCTGGAAAATATCATCATCCGCAATGCGCTGTCAGCGGGCCTGCTCATAGATGAGGGCGATTCCAATGCGCTCGCCCAGGTTGTGATCGAACGTTGCGCGGGCAACGGCCTTCAGATCGCCAGCGCGGATGATACCGCCCTGCGGGATATCCAGGTAAGCGCCTGTGGCTCCAACGCCCTGTTCGCGGACCGCGCCGACGGGCTTACGGTCTATCGGTCCCGTTTCCTGGCCTCGGCCCACCATGGCCTGGCCTCCTACGGCACGGATGGACTGGCGCTGAGCAACTGCGTGGTCGCGCGCAATCAGGGCCATGGGCTGCATGCCGATGGCGGGGATGTTACGCTCATTAATTGTTCCCTGGTCTCCAATGAGCAGTATGGTGTATTCGCCGATTCCGCGTCCCTGGCCATGCGCTACTCGATTGTCACTGCGTCCGGGGGCGGCAATTACTGCATGTATCTGACGGAAGACTACGCGGGCAACTACAACAACCTCTATCCCGCGCATGGCGCGCTGGCCGGGTTCTATACCTATCCGCGGATCGCCCTCGCCGACTGGCAGTCCGCCACTACACAGGATGTGTTGAGCCTCACGCATGAACCGCTTTTCGTTGATCCGCTCAATGACGATTACCACCTTCAAAGTATCAGCGGGCATTACACGCCCACCGGCTGGGTGGCAAATGTCGAACACAGTTCCTGCATTGATGCCGGCGCGCCGTTTTCCTTCGGCATGACCAATGAGCCGGACCCCAATGGCGGACGCATCAACCTGGGGGCGTACGGCAACACGGTCGAGGCCTCCCTCAGCTCGACCAACGGGCGGGTGGTCGCCCTCAGCCAGAATGACGGCGGCGTGTATCGTAACCCGCTTACGTTGCGTTGGCTGGCGGACAGCGCGGTGACTACGGTCGATCTTGAATACTCGACCAACGGGGTGGATTGGATAACCATTGCGGTCGGTGTGAACGCGGGCGTCGGCACGAATACATGGGTCATCACCAATTCCTGTATTGATATGCTCTGGCGGGTGGTGGCTTCGACCTGGACCGATGTGGTGGACCGGGTCTTTACCGTTAATCCGGAGGCCTTTTATGTGAATGACACCAATACGGTGGGCGATGTCTTCTGTACCGCCCCCGGCCATGTCACCAACCGGGGCATTCGCGCCTCCGCCCCGGCCCTGCGCCTGCAGGACCTCCTGGACCTGAACGACTTGGAAGAGCGCGACACGGTCTACGTGGACAGCGGGTATTACAATCCGACCAGCACCATCATTTTTTCGGCGCAGGACTCCGGCGGCACCGGCGGCTACGTGACAGTGTGCGGCAATACCAATCCGGCGCCGATGACCTTCTTCCAGTGGCCGGCCAATAAGGATGGGCTGCGGTTGGATGACGCGCGGGATGTGGCGATCGTGAATATGGTCATGAGCAACGGCGACTATGCCATCAACATGGAGGATACAACCCGTTGCCTGGTTTCCAATGTCACAATAGCGGGGGCGGCCAAGGCGGCTGTTTATATGAAGGGGGTCTCCAATGCGGTGGATTCGTGCCGGTTGTTTAACGGTAAGGTTGGCGTGTACACCGAAGGCAACCATGCGCGTATCCTGCGCAGCGTGATCTGGAGCAATGCCGGTTCAGGTATATATATCAAGAATTCAGATAATGTGCGTTGCGAAAACAATGTGCTCTGGCGCAACGCGGACCCGGGCCTGTACGTGGATGGCGGGTCGAACTGGATCGAGAATTGTACGCTCGTGGATAACCGGGGCGCGCAGGTCAGCCTGGATGGCGACAGCGCGTGGCTTTATAATAATATCATCGCCACCGCCGATACCAACGGCTATTGCATCAATCATTCCATTGATCAATATGTCGGCGATTACAACGATCTGTATACCGGACGGGGTGGGGCGGTAGGCCTGTTGAAGGATGATGTGCTCTTCCTGGCCGACTGGCAGCGGGCCACCACGCAGGATATCTACAGCCTTAACCGTGATCCGCTGTTTGTGGACCGCGACGCCGGCGACCTCCACCTACGCAGTATCACCGAAAGTGGAACCTGGGTGAACGTTCTTGGCGCCCGCACCAACTTCAGTGAGCACAGTCCCTGTATTGACGCCGGGCCGGTGTTCACCCTGGCCACCAACGAGCCGGACCCCAACGGCGGGCGCATCAACCTGGGGGCCTATGGCCAGACCGAATGGGCCTCGTTGAGTCGCACCAATCCCTGGCTGCTGGTTCTCAGTCTCAATGACGGCGGCATATACGAGATGCCCACAAACATGGCCTTGCGATGGAACTACGGGAATATGTCCGCCGGGACGCCGGTTGACCTGTGGATCACGCGCGACGATGGCAATACCTGGCTGTCCGCCGCATCCAATATCACGGTCGGCGCGCAGTTTGTCGACTGGTCGGCCACTAACCTCGCGGGCAGCCCGCTCTGTCACTGGTTGATTACCACCGGAAGTGTAAGTGACGCCATCGCCGACACCAATGTGGCGCCCTTCAGCCTCCATCCCTTTATGTGTTTTGTCAACGATACGCAAACCTTGAATGATGTATACTGCCTCGCCCCGGGCAGTCTGACCAACAATGGCGTCAGCGCGGAGACCCCGCAGGGCTCGTTGCAGGCGCTGCTGGACCGATATGATTTCGGCGGTGGCGACCAGGTATTTGTCGATACCGGCGAATACCTCCTTACCAACAATGTGCGTTTTGTTGCGGACGATTCAGGCGCGCCCGGCTACCCGCTGTTTGTTATCGGCAGCACCAATGGTTCGCGCTTTACGCGTAACGCGTCCAGCAACGATTGTTACGGGTTTGAATTCGATGAAGTCGCCAACCTTTGCCTGGACGGTATCGAGTTTGTCGGCGGATACTCCGCCTTGCATTTTACCGATGTGGAATCGTGCATCCTGAGCAACCTCTTGGTCGGTCAGTGCGCGAACGTTGGCATTCATTTCGGGACGTCGGACTCCAATCGCCTCGCCCATGTTACTGTGCGCGAATGCGGCGCGGGTGTTTACATCAACGGGCACGATAATGCCATTGACCACAGCCTGGTCTTCCTGAACCTCCTGTATGGTGTGCGCACCGACGGGGCCGGTTCCAACCGCATCCAAAGCTGTACGATTGCCTACAACGGCAACGGCGTCATCGAAGGCAACTACCAGATCGGGTTCCTGAGTCCCGGTTCGGTGCATAACTCGATTGTCATTGCCGAGATCGTGCCGGGACACACGGGCCGCGAGCATGTCTATTGCTTCGCTTCGAATACGGTCAATTATTATCATGGCGATTATAATGACCTGTATGCCTTCCCGAACGCGGGCGGGATCGCCCCGGAATATCCGTCGTTGACCAACTGGGTCTCGGTCACCAATCAGGACGTGCACAGCATCAGTGAAAACCCGTGGTTTGTGGATGCCGTAAATGGCGACTTCCACCTGCAAAGTTCCGCCCCGACGGGCGCCTGGCAGAATGCCTCCTCCTCCTGGGTGAGTTTCCCGACCAACAGCCCGTGTATCGACACGGGATATATCCAGTCCGACAGCAATCTGGAGCCGATGCCCAACGGCGGTATGATCAATATCGGGGCCTATGGCAACACCGAATGGGCCAGTCGTTCCGTGGATACCGACGGCGATGGACTTTCCGACACCTTCGAGGCCTATGCGCGCGGATTCCGATGGGGGCTGGACCCGTACGCCTATAAGCCGTTTGGCTCTGATCCGAATCTTGCCGACACCGACGGCGATGGCATGGACGACTACCGGGAATACATCTCCGGCACCGATCCGACCGATACCAACCAGTGCTTCGCGGTGACACAGTTGTACCCCACTGTGGACGACCACGTCATCCTGAGCTGGGCCAGCGCCTATGAACGTATCTATGCCATTCAGTGGACCACCAATCTGATGCTGCCCTATACGTATCTGGCGACCAATCTGGTCGCGACCCCGCCGGTCAACACCTATGTGGTCACCAACAACCTCCCCGTGCGCAGCACCTTCTTCCGGTTCCTGGTTGAGATGGAATAATAAACGTGCATTCACCCATCGCCGCGGGTACAGTGGAGACGGTTGCACAAACGAAAGGGACCGATGATGCGTTATGTTATCTTGATGATATTGTTTGGCGCGATGCTGGCCGCAACGGGATGCGGCACAAAATCGCCTGCCGGCGCCGGCGCCGTGGCCCAACCCGATGGCGTGAAACTCTATGCCGATTACTCCGGCGAAGCGATCCGGTTGTACTGGAATTCCGACGTGGACCAAACCTATACCATCTATGCCTCCGAATCACTCACCGGCGAATGGCGCCCCCTTGAAGGCGCCGTCAACCTGCCCGGCAACGACGGACAAATGGAATTCACCACCCCGAAACAGGACGGCCCCACCCGCTACTTCCGCCTGAAAGTCAATTGATGACAGGTGGTTAGGTGGTTAGGTGGTTAGGTGGTTAGGTGATTAGGTGGTAGGTTGTTAGGTGGTAGGTGATTAGGTTGTTAGGTGGTAGGTGGTTAGGTTGTAGGTGGTTAGGTGAGCCGTTTTCGCTGATCTTAATCGCACTCTTTTGTTCGCATATCTTGCCGGAGGCTGCACCGCGGGGATTGGGGATGGGAACGCTCGATTAGGATCGGCGAGCGACGACGAACAGCGTAAAATTCCCTCGGGGGAAAGAGGCTCGTTGTCCAGGCTTTAGCCTGCCGCGCACGGCGAGCCGCGCCTGCTTCGCGCCTAAAATGCCTGAAAACAGCCGATTTCGGCGAAAAAAGCCGAAAAATTGCCAAAAATTGGACATTTTTGACGGACATTCTTTTAGCGGTCTTGTGTATCTCCCTTATATGCAAGTAATAACGTCGAAATTCGATCTAAAAATGACTGGCTACATCATCTTGACCCCCA
>RZZM01000103.1 GCA_009929845.1 Spartobacteria bacterium | reverse complement strand
GCCCCACTGCTTGAAGAAGAACGGAGTGCCAGAGGAAACGCACTGGTCACGCAACGACCGCGCCCATTCTGGATTCATCGGACGTGCGCCGGGGCCACTCTCGCCGCCGCAGATTACCCAGTCGAGATACCGGCCAATCGTATATTTGAATCTGCGCTTATCAATTAAGCATTCGCGCTCGTTCAAGTCTATTTCGCCAATCATCGGCTCGCAGGAAACAAACCGCACGGCGGCTGGAGTTCTCAGCAGGTGCGGAATGCGAGCGTCGGCCTGCCTTTGGTTCTCAGCCGTGACGCCGATCCAGACGTTCGGCAACGTCCGCAATCCACCGCACCCATCTCCCAAATTTGCCATGCAACGCTCGTTCTCATCAAGAAACCAACGCTCCATCCGCTCGGCACGCTTGGAGAGCACGAGAAACAGGTGTTGAGGACACAACGCCATGGTTCCCCATACCTGCGCAATCCATTCGTCCGGCGTGTTCTCGTGGAACAAGTCGCCCATCGAATTAACGAAGATCGCCCTTGGTTTCTTCCAGCGCAACGGCTTTCCGAGCGAGGACGGAACCAGCCTGGTCGTACCGTCAAACCCACCGATTGAGCCATCCTCATTTATCTCAACCACGTCAGGATACGCATACAGCGCGTTGTTTGGTGTGTTGCCGTAGAATACGCTCTCGTCATCACGCCCCCGCTTCTCCATATCCGCAAACGCCATGTGCGCCAGACGGCACGCCATCCGCTCCGCATAGCAGTTGCGGCACCCCTCGCTGATCTTGCTGCATCCCGCTATCGGATTCCATGTTTCCGGCGTGTATCCCGGAACGTTCAGCCAGCCTATTTTGTGCTTCTTACCCGGTCGCGGATTATTAGTCATCATCGTTGTACCCCCTGTATCCGCGATATGCCCGTGCGATGCGCTCGATGGTTGTGAAGCGCTCGCCACACTTGCGACACTCAATGCGTCGGCGGACGGCATTGCCGCCCTCCGACACGTTGGTATCCACGACCCGCGTGGGTGCATTGCACCCACACGGCAGCAGTCTTTCTCGCTTGGTTGGCATGGTTAAAACTCCAGTTCGTCGTCATCGTCTCCGACATCACCCGCCGCGCTAGGCCCTTCGAGAAACTTAGACACGTCATTGGATTCTTTCTTCGCGCCATCTTTACCAACCCACTCGCGCGTCGATATTTCGCACCGGCCTGATGCGCCTGGTACCTCAGCCCAGTTGGGCACAAAAGCACCATCGCCATGTTTGCGCTGCCCGATTGCGGTGAAGAACTGAAATATCTTGAACTGCACCACACGATGCAGCGGCAGGTTGCATGTCACGGTAGCCTTATCGCCTGTATCCTCACTGGTACATTCCAGTGTAAGCATTGCCACGTTGCATGTTCCGAGCTTGCCCATCGCCTTGCGTGCCCGCTCGAACTTAGTGACGGTGAACCTCGCCGGACCCTCCGGCAACAACACAAACCCTGAACCCTCTTCGACCTCATCATCCCACCCAAATGCTTCGTTTTCTGACATGATTATTATTCTCCTTTGATTGTCTTGCGTACTTTGTCCCAATTATTCACGACCTTGTTTACATAAGTTTCCGGCAGAGCATCCGGTTCAACATCTGCCGGCTGGTGCCCCTTCTCGACATAGAATGTTTTCAACTGCTCCGGCGTGATGTCGGCGGCCTTGAGCAGCTTCGCCAGGCGAATATTCATGTTGTCAATCACGTTGGAAACATCTTCAGCCGTTGGCTCTTTTTCCTCGACCTTTTCGGCCTTCTTCGCAGGCTTGCTTTGTTTCGGCTTCTTCTCGGTCGTTGCATCCAGCGCCGCCGCCAGTTCAGCAGGCAGACGGCCCTTCTCCACCGGCATCATTGACGGGAGGTCATGGCGATTCTTCGCGTCCCATGACGGAGTGTGTTCCGTGTAGACCACACGCTTTCCGCCTTGCGCCTTCTTCTTCCCGGTCTCATCCTCCACAACCATTGTCCGATAGTTGAGGAACAGCACCATATCGGCCCACTCCTTGAGCATCGCGGACAGGTTGTTCTTCCTCGCCATGATCAGACGCATTTCATACCGGTCATAGGCCCCCATCTCATCGGGCTGCTCGAACTTCGTGATCATGGCATGCGCCACCACGACGACGTGCTTCCCGGAATTCACCACACCCTGAAGCGCGGCCAGCATGTGCCTCCAGCGCTCTGCAACATAGACATAGCCCTTGCCGTAGCCCATATCCTCGATGCTGCCCAACTTGTTCTTCGCGCACACATCCTGCTTTGCCAGCTCCTCGGCCCAATCAGCAGTATCCACCACCACCGTTCCGAAGTCAGAACCGGCCAACTCCTTGATGTACGCCATGACCTGATCCCAGTCCTTCGGTGCCGGCGTCCGCGCCACGTCCAACTGATTCGTGCTGCCCTCCGTATCAATGAATACCGGATTCGGGAACTCCGCCGCCAGCGACGACTTTCCTATGCCCTCCGGCCCGTAAATAACCGCCCGTTGCTTTGTCTTTTGTTTTCCTGTTATTATCTGCATTTTTCTCGTTTCCTCCTTTGGAACTAATCGAAGTCCCAGTTTTCTTTTTCCTCTTTGACAACACGCTCGACCGCCTTGCCATCCTCAATGATGATGCTGCACTCATCGCCATCGCTGACGCGGGTGCCGATCACCTGTAAATCACGCTCAGCCACCCACTCGCCGAAGTCATGGAGCGTTTGCAGGTCCATGCTTTCCAGCCCATCCAGCAGCACGAAACCGCACTCAGGTTTGAGCGCAGAGCAGACAGCCGCCGCCACGCGAAGCTGCTCAGACCCGCTCATGCAATCCCACTTCGCTCCATTCATTACCAGGTCGCCGTCATCGTCGATAGACAGACCATCCAACGGCAGGCTGAGGTTCTTCAGCAGGGCATTGCGCTCATCGCGTAGACCTTCTATCTCGGCAGTCATGCCGCGATACTCTTCGTGCAGCGCTTCGGCATCTTCTTCCGCCTGCCGCTTGGTTTGGTTTTCACGGACCTTGGCATTCACCTGGTCAACCCGTTCAAGCTCTGCTTCGATCTCGCTGGTATCCTGGTCCTCCAGCGACTTCGTTTCCACCACGGCACTCGTAAGCGCATCGGAATGACTCTTAACCTTGGCCTGTATCTGCTCCAGTTCTTCGCGCCGCTCGGCCAGCAGCTTTTCCAGTTCGTCAATCTGCTCCTGTTTGCGCAGGGCATCCTTTTCCGCGTTCTGCTTCTCAGTACGGATTTCTTCGACAGCCAGCCGCCGCTGTTCGTTCTTCGCGTTGACGGCCATCGCCCTTTGCAGACGATCGGTCAGCTCTTTCGCCGTTACCGGTTCATCCGGCGCATCGGCATGAAACGGCAGGTCCTCAGCGTGCTTCTCTTTTCGTTTCTGCATCTGTCCGATACCATGACGTTGATCATACTTATCCTTAATCGCCTCCATGATTTGCTGGAGCTTGGCCCCGATGTCCGGGTACTGCTCCAGGAGCATATCTGCCTTGTCCTTGTTCGATGCCGCCATGAATTTAGGAAGGTTCAGCGCCAACTGATTAACGAAGTCGTTCAGCAACTGCTGCCCGCCCTTCTTGCCCGTCTGGTCCGTGACTTTGAGTGTGCCGTTTTTGCCTGTACGTTCCACCAGTACGCCGTTGTTCAGTTCAATGCGCGTTGCCACCCGGTCAGCGCCATCGCGGACCGCCTTCGACGGCTTCATACGATCCCCGCCCAGTGTCCACATAATGGCATCCAGCACACTTGACTTACCCTGTCCGTTTCCTCCACCAATGACAGTCAACTGTTTTTCGGTGCAGTCCATCTTGACCGCCTGCACCCGCTTGACATTTTCGATTTCCAGTGAGTTGATTTTTACCGACATTTATTCACCCTTTCCGTAGAATATTTTTGATACCGCAATCGCCGCCACATTCGGCGACACACCTTCCACATGAATCATCTGTTTCATCAGCGCGGAGATGCGCACCAGTACCGGGTTGCGCTCAAGCTCGCGCTCGATCTTGTTCATCGCAGCCGCATTCATGCCCTCACGAATCATTTTGTGCATGGTTTGGAACTCGTTGCCGATCATTTCAGACAACTGCTTATTTGATATTGCTGCCATTTTTGACCTCCTATATTTTTGACAGAAGTTCGGTTGCCACAATGTAGGTAATGGCCCCGACGATAATCAGCGTCGCAGCCAGGCCCATGCAATCGACCAGGTCCCAGCGCCGCCGCTGCTGTTCAATGCGAAACAGGTTGCGATAAAGGCGCTCTTCTTTGCGCCTCACCTCGACCAGTCCGCCAGTGATATAAAGAGGACCGTCCCGGCGACAGGTGGAGGGAGACCTGCCGTGGGGGACCCGGGACGGTTTGCGACGGGCGTCGCATTGTTGTGAAATGGCTATACTCATGCCACCCCCCTTTCATACATAGAGGTGACATGTTCTTTCGGCTGGAAGCTGTACGCAGCAGAAAAACGCGCCAGCACCTTCGGCGAAGGAATGTCTTTGTCATCGGTCAGGTTGACCGTGAACGCTTCCGCTGGCACAAGGATAGGGCCGCTGAAGCGCAGCGAGAGCCGTTCTGCCACGCGCTGCATTTTTGTGAGAATCTGATAAGGACCGAGACCAGCTAATTCGAGGTGGTCCCCCTGTTGTGTATCTATGATGCCGATGAGATTATTTTTCCCAACGACCTCAACCTTGCCCGTCGCCTGTACCTGCATGTTTCCTCCTAGCAGTTAGTTTATGCAAGGAGGCTTGAAAGCTAGGCTTGTGCCCTTTGTGCCGCGGCCCTTCTTTTCACACAATATATGGTATGGTTACTCTCTTTCACCACGGTCGAACATATATTATGCGACCTTGCATGGTGAAAACTTACACCCCCATATATTGGCGCGTCAACCCCAAATATTGATATTTTTTAAGATAATCATAGGTCTTTGCGCCGCATGAGATTATGCCGCAATTTTATTTTTCATAACCAGCTACAGCCAACAATTCACTGTCCGCTTCGCCGTCGATTGCCTTTTTTGTGCCTTCGGCAATCTTCTTAGTCCGCGTCGCCGGCAGACCGGTGCCCATATCAACCGCCTCAAACAGCAGATCAACGAAATCAGACGCCTTGAGATCGCGCTTTCCGGTTATTGCTTTGTTGATCCTCGAACCAAACCGCCCGACATTCTGCGCTGGAGCCAGCAGCGGCACGGTGCCGTATGACATGTAGGTGTCGCCGGTCGTCAGCCCTTCAATAAACGGCACGACGTAATCGGCGGCCATGAAATACCCGCTGTAATTGCCTATCACAATAGCACGCAGTATGCTGTTCGGGATGCCTGGAATGGCCTGCGCTTCTTCGTTTTCTTCCGGCCAGGGGTCGCCGCCCTTGAAGATGTTTGCGGCCATCTGATACAGCACCGGAATCACAAAACGCGCCATCATGTAGCGGCGGGCATTGGCTTTGTATGAACCGCGCCCCTGCATCATGTTGCGCAGTGCGCTGTTGGAGATGCGCTGCATCTGGATAATTCCAGAGCGGAACGTGGTGAACATATTCATCACGCTGCCCCACTTCTGCCAGCGGCCACGATCAAAGATTCTGGCCGACTGCTGCGAGCGATGCGCGACCGTCATCATGCGGTTTATGGCATATTTTTCCGGGTCGGCGATCCCGCGCTTGCGGGCATCCATCAGATGCCACCTGTAGTCAGCCAATCCACCCAGCGCAATGGCTACTTTGTCATTCATTTTTGTGAGTATCATGGTGCCATCGCGCACCTGCTCCAGGAGTGACGGCAGCGCAAGCGTACTGGTGCCGCGTTCGCGGGAAAGCTCGGTGTTAATGTCGAACCGGCCATGCGACCGCCAGCGCATTGCAGGATGCTCCAGGATGCGACGGGCATCCTTCGCGGCCTCATTCGGGTGCGACAGGTAATAGGCTCCGCCTGCAACCCACGGCATCACGCCAATGTCGTGGATGTACATCGGCATTGATATGAGCTGCTTCACGCCTGGGGAAAGACCAAGCCCGATTTTACTGGTCGCGAAGTTTCCGCGCATTTTGTCCAGCCAGGCAATGCGCGTTGATTCGATTGCATGTCCTGCAGCCATGTCCAGCATTTGTTTGTTGAGCGATTCTTTTACATCCCGATTGTGGTAGTCCTCGATAATCTGCTGCACCTCTTTGTTTTGCAGCACGGCCCGCAGTTCTTTCATTGGACGCCCCCAGGCCTTGAAGTGTTCCATCTGGTCCATGTAGGCCATCAGCACCTTGTTGGCGTCCATGACACGCGGTGCCCGGCTGTGCGCCACGCGAGCAATGAACGACCCGGACATAACGGTGCCGCCAGGCGTGGCGACTTTCCCCTGGAGAACGTCGTTGTCGTCGCCGCGCGCGCCCTGCACCCGGTAGAAGCGCGGCCCGTTGTAGACCTCTTCCATGTGCATTTCGTGAAAGAAGGTATCCAGGTATGCCTTTTGCAATGCCTTTCGACGATCCTGGTTGTTGTAAAAATCCAACTGCCACTGTGCCCACTTCCGGCTTCCCTCGGACATAAACGCTTCCAGGTCGGCCCGCGTCTGGTCGTTATATCCGTGCTGCTCCATCTTGAGACGGCTGTCCTCAGCCTGAAAACCAAGCCACATATAAATGGCTTCGTTCTGCGAGAGCGGGATTTCCTCGCGTTCCGAAGTCTGCGCCAGGCTGGCGGTCAGCGCTGCGCGTTTGTGTTCCAGCGTCTTGAGGCGTTTAGCCGATGGCGGACGCTTCCGGCTACGCAGCCCTTCCAGTTCTTCGTTGATTGCGGCGATTTCGGCACGGACCTGTTCGCGGGGATAGAGGTAAACACCGCTACGCTCCTGCCGCTTGGTGTTCTTCCTTGCCAGCCTGTTCATGGCCTGCCCCTTCACGCCGTATGCTTCGCTGAATCCGGCATGAATCTGCGCGGTCGAATCCAGCACGCCGTCCACCTTCGCGGAATAGGCATCCTCGACAACACTCATGGCCCACCTGGTAATCGGCCCATCAAAGGTATCACTGTCCTTGTGAAACCGTTCAAGCCTGTCCAGTGCCGTTTCAAACGTATCATCCAGCGTGCCCCAGTTCCTTGCGACGCGCCAGAACGCCGATTGCTGCTGCCTCTCGACTTCGGTCATTGGCCTGCCAACCTGTCCCCGGCTGAATGAGTGCTTGGCCTGCTCTGCGATTGGCTCCATCTTAGCGTTGAAATCATCCCGCAACGTCTGCTGTTTGCGCCGCTGCGTGGTCATCAGGTCGTTAATATCGCGGACGGCTGCTTCGACGAAGGCCAGCGATTTGTCGGCCAGGTTGCCATAGGTTGCCAGCAGGTGGAGGCGGGTTTCCTCCGCCTCGGTCATGCTTGGCTGGTTTGCCAGCAGTTCCACGGCTTCTTCGACAGCCTCCGGTTTCATGTCCATGATCTCGCGTATCTGGTTAAGTTCGGCCTGCGCTTTTTCATAACGCGGCAGGTTACGAAGTTTCCGCACCGACATGGACCGGTGCAACCTCTCAATCAGCCCCCGGCGGCGGGCTTCGTCGATCTCGCGCGGGATACGTTTGATGGCGGCATCCAGGCGGTTCTGCGCGGTCTCGGTTGTCTTGGCCTTACCGATATTGCGCACATCTGACAGCAGTTTTCCGCGCAGATCGGGCGGCAGGAATTTTTTCACGAAGCGGACCAGTTCGGCCTGGGCTTCGGCGATGTTGTCCCGCTCTGCGTTAATCACCTTCTTTACGTCGGCAAACTCGCGCTTTGCGGCCTTGTATCCATCCAGGGCGGCACGGGATTCTTTGCGGAGCTGGTTGCGGAGCAGTATTTCCTCGGTTGATTCAACCGGGTGATCGGGTCCGGGCTTGATGCTGTCCATGAAGGCGGGACCAAGCCGACGCCCCACGGCGAAGGGCAGTTCGCCCTGGGTGTAGTTTACAGGGCCATCTTTTCCTTGAAGAAAGCCAAGCTTTTCTTGTGATCTTCTTTGGCTTCCTGCCTCATTGATTCGATTTCGGAGGGTGTCAGGTGATAATTTAAGGAGGTACCGGCCTTCTGATTCTGTGAGTTGTTCAATTTCATCTGCAATCCCTGCCTGCTGTAATTGGTTCCTGAATCTTTCATCGCCAAATTTATCCTTCAACAAACGAACTGTTATCGGCCTAATTGCTAAAGTAGTTGAACCCTTGCTTGCTGTCAATGTGCTAACCGCCACAATATTTCCGCCGCCAGCTTCGATGTGTTCCTTTAAAGCACGAAGTGTGCCGCCCTGTGTGACGTGATCATCAACGATTATATAGTCAGCGCCCTGTTTCACGGTGCCATCAAACAACGCCCTGGTGACTATGCGCTCAAACGCACCCTTGCCCGTATGATGTGCCCGCACAGACTGAATAATATCGGTGTCAAGTTCCAGTCCGGTTACTGCCGAAATATATGAAGCATACGAGCCTGGTATTTTATTCCTTCCAGTCGCTTCCTCGGCCCTGACCGGCACAACGATTGCATTTGGATACGTCTTCCCCAACTCTGCAATGCGGTCCTTTTTAGCCACCTGAATAACAAGTTCATCCGCAGACCGCAAATCACCGCTTTTTGCTGCATCAAACAGTGCCTTGTGTTTGGATTCAATGTTTGCCCTGGTCGTGTGAATCGTAACCTTTGGAAAATCATCATCCCACTTCCTCGCCACCGCGTAGCGCGGCTGGCCCTGCTCGATCTGTTCGCGCATCGCGTCGGTGATTGGGAGGTTCCAGACTTCTTGACCAGAACTGTCTTTTTCAAAAAGGGCCTGCATAGCACTTTCTGCTTCAGATCGAGAGTCAAATGACTTTGTCTGACCGATTCCGTCACGGGCTACGAAAAAACGGCCCGATGAGTTTTCTTCTACTGACAAATTCCCCTTTGATTCGGAAGCAAAGCTTGTAACGCCAACCTTCCCGCCCATCTTCTTAACGTACTTGTTCACTTCGGCGGGGAGAATCTTGTCGTAGAAGCCCTTCATCCCCTCGCCGCCGACCTTGAGGTCGTTACCTTCTAATTCCCCGTCTGCCCCGATTGAATCAGTTATTTTTTTCGCGGGGTCTTTACCTATATATTCTTCAAGTTTTGCAGCAGGAACATCATTCGCTATATTGTGCCATGTTCCATCAGGAAGATATGCTTGTAGATCATAATTTCCTCTATTGTTTCGCGCCCACTGAATGCTTTCAACCTGCTTGCTCAAGTCATACCGCTCAGCCTGCACATCGCCCGGAGTCCACGCCACGGAGTCATACCCCTGCTCAACGGCCATGCGTAGCACGCGCTTGAACGCCAGCATTTGCCATGACTTCTTGTGCGGTGCGTTGGGGACTGTTCCTACCCGGTCAGTATCGTAATAATACTCATGCCCAATGCGCTCTAATGCCGTTGCGTCTTCTTCTGACAGTTCATTGTATAAATTAATAGATGCCGAATCTATTTGCTGATCTATGGGCGTGCTAAGGCTTTTTTCGAGCAGGTCGTAATTATATTTTTTTAATATATTGTTTGCTTCTTCTATAAGTTGGTTTTGTTTGCCAGGACTTTTATACCCCTCCTTCCGGCCCTCCTGATGCCAGTCGGATTGGATTTCTTCGGCGAACAGGATGCTTTCACCATTCGGCCCGGTACGGTCGTTCAGGCGGACGTGGGCGAGGACGTTCGACTCGTCCCAGTGGCCGGAGTGAAACTGTGTTATCCCCGATGAATCAGTGATGTTTCCAAACTCATCTGACTGTTTTTCAAGATGTTCGAGCATGTTTCTGTCGGCATCTGACATTTTTTTGCGAGAATCGTAATTTGCCCATCCATTGCCATATTTGGCACGCATAGACTCTGTAAAAGCATCCCACTCCCTTTTCCAAATAGTTTGTGCGTCGGGCTTGGTTGGCACCGTCAGCAGCACCTCGCGGTAGTTCTCGCCGCCGGGGAGCTGGTACTGGCCGTATTTAGTGCCGCCTTCATCGTAATCCAGCACTTCTTCACGATACTGTCTTACAGCGTCTTCCCGCTCCAACGCATTTAGCTCATCAAACGGAATTTCCTGATCGGCACCACCTTCGTCATTCCACCATGCCGCAACTTCGTCTTCATTTGCAGCCCCCTTCACCACCTCCTGCAACTGCACGCCGCCGTTCTGCACAAAGCCAAGCGCCTGCTGCTTCGTCACCTTGCCGTCGATGCCGTCCAGCCAGTCGAAGAAGCCCAGGTCGTCCAGTTCCTCCTGCTTCACGCCGGGCGCTTTGGCGATCATCCCTTTCAGTTGCTGCGGGGTGAATGTTTCCTGCTTCATGCCGTCCAGCGCACGCTCCAGCGGCGAGTAAAAGCCGAGCCGGTCAACCGCATAAACAGGTTCCGATTCTTTTACGAATCCATTTTCCCGAAGTGAGTTATTATCTGCGTCAATGGTGTCTAATACATTGACGCCAAGCGATCCAAGCTTATCCTGCATTGATTCTGTAAATTGTTTTGCATTATCAGTTGGCACCGGCAAATCAAAGATGACGGCGTGTGAAGGATTGTCTAACAACACCTCGGCAAAACGATCAGCAGCCGATTTCTTTTCAAAATCTGCCAGAGGAAAGCGGTGGACTGCTGTGATTTTATTTTGGACATCCAGCACAATCATGTGCCCGTGATCCTTTGAAGCCTGGCGAAGCATTCCAAATATTCCGTAAAGATGTGTTGGATTTTCTATTTTCACCAATTCGTCACGGGATACAACTGACCATTCCGGCAGTGGTTTGCCCTCCGGGATAACGACTTTGCGCTCTTTCCTGTTCAGTCTCTTGAGCTTCTTTGCTGATGGGGAATGGTTCGGAAAAGAGAGCGTAGAACTTTCTGCGAAAGAAAAATATTTCCAATCATCTGTGATGATATGATCGACCACGGGGACCGACGACATCTTTGATGCATCAACAATTTTCCGCGTTATCGCAATATCTTCTTTTGAGAAATTAACCCGACCAGACGGGTGGTTATGCGAAATGATAGCCTTGGCTGCACCAGGCGGCGGCTGCCTAAGCAGGATACGTGCGTCTGCATAAGATGCATTGATTACCCCAACAGAAACCACGCGCCCCTCGATAACTCTGTCTCCTGCGTCCAGATAAACAATTTTCATTGATTCCTGATACGGATTGCGCAACTGCATCGCCAGCGCCATAAAATCACGAGGCGTGTTTATTACAAATCCTTCGATCGGCCATGACCTGCTTACATCTGGCGACACCAAACTGGAAACCACGGCGGACACGATATCGCCATCCTTCCACACGTCGCGCCACACGGCATCGTTTCCGGGGTCTTGCAGCGATTCAAGCGCGAGGCGTTGCCGATCACGGGCAGAACCTTTATTATTTTCCCGCGCCTCAGCCCTGGGCTTCTCATAGGGCACAATCGACGCACCACCGATAAGATCGGTCCATTCCAGTTGCAGGGCCACCGCCTCCTTGATCTTGCCCGGATTCACACCACGGCTTTGCATATACCTTTGCACACCGTCCTCATTGACGTTCGCCAGGGCTTCATTCTGCCGCCGCGCCACGGCGAACGGCAGGGCATCATCGCTGCTCTCAGCCCGCGAGTGGCCGAAGACTTCCCCGGTCTGGATGCGCTCGATGGCGGCCTGTCCCTCGGTCAGTTCCGGCAGGGAGTCCATGGCGACCAGGTAGCCGTCACGGTATGCCTGTTCCTCGCTGCCATACTCTTTTATGACGGCGCGTTTCTCGGATGCGGTCAGGCGCGAGAATCCGACATGAAACAGTTCTTCGCGGTGGACATCGGGATTATTCCACGCCGCCTTTGAAATTTTGATGGTGCCGCTTTTGGCATCGGTCAGGGCTGTCGGGCGGATGGTGGTGTTTTTCAGTATTTTGCGCCCATACTCAGCCTGTACTGATTTAGGCATTCGTTTGAAATCGTCACGACTTGGGATGGGGAATCCATTTTCAACCGTATCGCCGAAATCGGCAACAACGGAATCTGCAAAGGCAAGTAGGTGTGCTTCGTTTGACTGGTCGAAGTCCGGCTCGGACTGTTCGATGTTTAGCGCCGTGCCGTCCGGCAGCGAAATTCGGACACCACTTTCTGTTTGTTCCGCTTCGCCAGGATATAACGATTCTACTTCTCGTGAGAGCGCATATGTCCCTTGACTTTCGCGATTTGCTCCTTCGACCAAGCCGCGTCCTCCGCCAACTCTTCCGGCGTCACGTTCGGCTTCGGCCCGATCCTGCGCACCTGGTACTCGTTGCGCGTCTTGCCCAGCGGCGGAAGGTTCTCCTCGTCCTGTTCCTCCGTCGCTGACACGTCCGGTGTCGGCGGGGGCGTCTGTTCCCTCGTCGAGTCCATAGGCATCGAAGGCGGCGGGGTCTGCCGGTTCTGTTTCGGTTTGGCGTTCAAGATTGTTGCTTCCGGTGTCAAGTTGCTGTCCATTTGGGGCCTCCTGTAGCTGACGATCATAATGTTCTATCATGTTTTCGATATTGTCAAGCGCCTCATTGAGCGCTTCTATCTGCAACCCGGTTACTCGCCTGCCCTGTTCGATGTTGCGCAGACCGGCCTCCACCTGGTCGAGCTTCTGCGCATCCATGCCCGCGTACTCCGCCACATAGGGCGTGTGATATTGCGTCTGGTCCCACAGAATTTCGCCCATAGCGCCGGCGGCGGGCATTGAAGCACCATCGGCGATCGTCAGCACCCGGCCCGCCTCATCCCTTGCCGGACGGTTCTCGACATAGTTGCGCAGTTCCGCGCCCATGCTGCGCCCGGACGTGGTCGCGGCCATCCGGTTTTTGATGCCGTTGATCATTTGCCGCTGGTTACGTATTTCCCACAGCAGGTCATTGCGCAGCATGTTCATGGCCTGGCCGCCGATTTCCTTGAAGCCGACCTTTTTCAGTTGTTCGGGGGATATGTCATCCAGGCCATCGGTCCCCCACCCTTCGGGCACATTGACCGTATACCGGCCATCCTCGCCCTTCTCGATGTATTTGTAGGGCACAGTAATGCCGCGCTGCTGGAAGTGGTCACGCGCCGCCTTGCGGTCCGGGAAAGTCTGGTTGACATTGGCGGGGCTTTCGGGTAATTGTGAATCAGGAGATTGAGTTATGTCATATTCAGGATTAGCAATTCGAGAAGACGGAACACCGGTAGATTTTCGGCCAAACTTTGGGGGCGAATCAGCACGATTATTTATTGATGGTGCCTGGGTTCCCTGTGAGCCCAAGGAAGAGGTCAACCTGTCATTCATTTCCAAACCGGCAACGGAAGAAGAAATACTTTCTTTGACCGGCGGTGTAATGCCATCCCAGATGCCAGCCCACGCTTGAACGCTCTCCGCCTTGTCTCTAATCATTTCGGCACGTTCTGCCGGAGTCAGTTCTCTATCAACCGCATTCCGCCATTTCCGATATACCAGGTCGGACTTTTCTTTAAGCGCCCAGCTTTCCTGCGTATGAATCTGTATTTCAAAACCAACGCCGCTTTCATCTTTGCCTGAAAGATGCACACCTCTATACCCGAAGTCGTTCAGCGGCTTATCAATAGTGACTTCGCCACGTAAACCAGGCAGCCGCCTCTGCAACGCCTGGACTGTCTTTGGTGCATCATCAAAAGATTTCAAAACCACCGTGCCTCGCGCATGGTCTTTAAGTTGCGACATGCTGTAATCTGCTTCGCCGGAATCGCGTTTACGCACGACCTTTTGTATCATGCTTTTCCGGCTTTTCTGGTTGCCCTTAAACTCTACGCCGTCAACCTCCCCTACGACTTCACCAAGCGCAGCATTAAGGCGTTCCTGTGCCGGTTCTGCCGCCGCCTGAAATTCTCCAGCCTCCTGCCACAGGTCGGGGTACTCTGCGGCGAGTCTCTGTGCCTCCGGCGTTTTGTCCTGTTCGCTTACAACAGGCCCGCTCCCGCTGTCCACACGCGGCGTTTCACCCTGTACCCTGCCCGTGGTATCATTTGATACCTGCGGCGCATCCTGCGGCATTTCTGGCGGTGTTTCAACGGGCGGCATGCGGCTCGTTTTGTTTTCCCCGGTTCCAGCCTCCCGAACGGAAAGACTCTCCTGTACGCCAAGCGCATCTTTCAAAATCTTTCGGCGTTGAAGCTGATCTTTTTCGTTTTCAAGCCTTTCAGTATTTTTTTCGCCGACCTGCTCAACCAGCCTTGGCCTATCCTGCTGCTCCCATTTTTGCCGGGCCATTTCGTTATTCAGCAGACGCCTGCTTTCCTGTTCAGCCACGGCATCCATTTCAACCGCCTGGCGTTCTGCTTCAAGAATATCGTTAAACTTCTTTGCCGTTGGTGCCTTGCGCACACGTTCGACAAATTCCGGTGTTGCTCCTTCCTTCTCAAGTTTTTGCACTGTTTCCGCTTTGTGTTTGCGGAACTGGCGACTGTTATTCACGGCCATTGCCGTACCGCTTCCGCTGGTAAACATAAGATTTTGCAGGAATGTTGACGCGATTGTCGGAGCCATGACATCGGCCATTGCCTGCCCGGCAGGCTGTGCACCCTCCAGCTTATAAGCGCGACGAACAGCAGATTCAGATTCAGCCTGCACAGACTCTTGCGCCAATTCTATGCCGGTCTGTTTAGCGGTATAAAAGCCGTAGTCTTTCAGGAATCCGACAATGCGTTTCTTAGAAGCACCAGCGGCAGCTTTGCCCGGATTCAGCAGCCCCATAGTCATCAGCACATCAAAAACATTATCAACTGACTCAGCGCCGAAGTTGATAGACGATGAAATAAGCGATGCTGCAATGGCCTCGTCCTCCGTGAGTTTGCCATTTTTAACCTCCTTCATTGCCGATTCGTATACATCATATCCATTGGAACCGGCGAACATAAGAGCGTTTAACTGACCAGCGACCAAGCCGCCAGCCCTCGCGCCAGGCGCACCACCAAGCACACCGC
>RZZM01000480.1 GCA_009929845.1 Spartobacteria bacterium | reverse complement strand
CCTGGACCAGCGGGAGCCTGCATTCGCGCAACTATCAGTTTGTGCCGTTCATGGTGGCCCAGAACACCTGGAAGCTGGATGAACACCATGAGCCGGTCGGCAGTCCGGTACAGCGGTTCAACAAGGTCTGGCCGCTGTACGAGTACCATCGGGAGGGGAACAGCAAACAATTCCACTGTTTCGAGTTCTGGCCGTTTCTGGGGCCCCCGGCCGTGGAACGGACCTGGGGACCGCTCTGGACCGTCTTTTCGCACACAAGCAACAAGGAACGATGGGAGTCGCAATGCCTGTGGGGGCTCTACCGCCAAAGCGTGCAGGGCGAGAAACAACGATACTTTTCCCTGTTTCCATTCTATGCATGGAAACGTGACGATACCGTGCGGGAAACGCGAGAATGGTCTTTCCTAAAAGGACTTTTCGGGTATAAAAGGGAAGACGATGTGAAGACGTACCGCCTGCTGTATTTTTTGAAGTTCGGCGGAAAGAACAAGGAGAACGAGCCATAATAACCAGAGAGCCAGAATATTTTGAACCGCCACTGAACTGGTTTGGCGCGTTTGGTCGGCGTGTGCTGCTGGCCTGCCGGAATACCGGCCGCGCGCTCATCATGACCGGCGAGGCCTTCCTGCATATCCGGGTCGCCCTGTCGCCGAAGTACCGGCATGATGTCCTCTACCAGATGTTTGCCACCGGGATTAAAAGCCTGGGGGTCATCACGGTGGTGGCGCTCTTTACCGGTATGATCCTGGCATTGCAGACCGGCATTGAGCTGCGACGGTTTGGCCAGGAGGTGAACATCGGCACGGCGGTAACGCTGTCGATCACGCGCGAGATGGGCCCGTTCATGACGGGCATGATCGTGGCCGCGAGTGTCGGCTCGGCCATCGCGGCGCAGTTGGGGACCATGACCGTTTCTGAAGAGGTGGCCGCGCTGGAACTGATGTCGATCAACCCGGTTCGCTTCCTGGTGATGCCGCGCCTGGTCGCCATGATCATCATGATGCCGATCCTGACGGTATACACCGATGTGATCGGGATTTGCGGAGGGGCGATCGTCGGAATGACGCAATTGGGGGTTTCGCTGGCCGCGTACTTCGACAACGCGATACGGTTTGCGGCCAACAAAGACCTGTATGTCGGGCTTTTCAAGTCGGTGCTTTTCGGCATCATCATCACGACGGTAGCCTGTCACCAGGGCTTCGCCACCACGGAAGGGGCCGTGGGTGTGGGGCGCGCCACGCGGTCTACCGTGGTTATTTCGTTTTTGACGATTCTGGTTGTGGGCTATTTTGTCACCAGGTTGCTGTACATATGATACGCTTTGAAAATGTCAAAAAGTCGCTGGGCGGCAAGGTCATTCTTGATCACGTGAATTTCGAGATCAAGGATGGGGAGACGTTTGTGATCGTCGGCGGTTCCGGGATGGGTAAAAGCGTAACGATCAAGCACATGGTGCGGTTGCTCACGCCGGACGAAGGGCGGGTTTACATCGATGATGACGTGGTCAGCGAGGCCACGGGGAACGAGCTGGAGCGAATCCGGTCGCGATTCGGGCTGCTCTTCCAGGGGGCGGCGCTCTTGCAATGGCTGACGGTAGGCGACAACGTAGGGCTGCCGTTGCGCATGCATACGAAGATGTCGCGCGAGGAGATTGACGCCGAGGTGGAGCGGGTCCTCAAGCTGGTGGACCTGGAGGGGATATTCTGGAAGCACCCCACGGATTTGTCCGGCGGCATGCAGAAGCGCGTCGGGCTGGCGCGCGCCATCATCACCAAGCCCAAGATTGTGTTGTATGACGAGCCGACCTCCGGGCTGGACCCGGTGACGTCGCGGACCATTGACGCGTTGATAGACGACATGCGGGTGAAGCTGGGGATCACGAGTGTGGTGGTGACGCACGACCTCCACAGCGCGTTGGCCATCGGCTCGCGCATCGCGATGTTGTACCGGGGGGAGATTGTGGAGTTGGCCCCCCCCGAGGAATTTGTGAAATCGAACGTGCCGGAAGTGAAGAGTTTTCTGGAATCTGATTATATTACCAAGCGTGGACGCTGGGAAAAGGAGAGTAGTTCATGAAACGCAGTCGTATTAAAGAGATGACCATGGAAGTGACCGTTGGCGTGGTCATGTTCATGATCCTGCTTACGCTCGGGGTGTTCACCATCGTGTTGAGTCGAGAAAATATCTTTCGGAAAACGTACCCCATTCACATCATGTTCCCGACGGTGATGGGGCTGAACGAGGGCGACAACGTAGTGCTGCGTGGCGTACGGGTTGGGACCGTCAAGCTCATGGAGGTCAGGACCAACGGCGTCTTTGTGGTCGCCAACCTGAATTATGAGCCGAAGTTTCATGAAGACTACGAAATCGAGGTGATGCCCTCGTCCGTGCTGGGCGGGCGCTACCTGAACCTGAATGAAGGCACCAGCCGGTTTCCCTACATCCCGGAGGACACGGTGCTGGACGGGAAGCCGCCTGTGGATTTGATGGGCCAGGCCGCCGGCACGATTCTCTCGGTCCGCAAAGCGCTGGACGAAGGCGGCATCCTCAAGAACCTGGAATCCACCATGGCCAACTTCAATGATGTAAGCGCCAAGCTCAGCAAGGGCGAGGGGACCCTGGGCAAACTTATCGCGGATGACACGCTCTACACGCAGCTCCAGCAGATATCCACCGATCTGAAAACCGTAAGCGAACAGTTGGCGCAAGGGCAGGGGACCCTCGGTAAACTGCTGATGGACGACACGATTTACAACGACCTGCGCACGGTTTCCTCCGACTTCAAAAAGGTCAGCGACGACCTTGCGCAGGGCCGGGGCACCCTGGGCAAGCTGCTCACCGAGGACGATATGTACACCAAAGTCGATGCCATTGCATCGGATATTAAAGTCATCACCGAGCGCATGGCCAACGGCGAAGGCACGTTGGGCAAACTGTCGAGCGATTCGGGATTGTATGACGACATCAAACTGCTGGTTGACGAAGCCCGCACCACCCTGGATGACATCCGCGAAACCTCGCCGATTGTCTCCTTCTCGAGTATCTTTTTCGGCGCGTTTTAACATGTATGAACATACAACTTGATGTTTCCATTCTCGAGCAGCCTGACTTTACCACCTGCGGGCCGACCTGCCTGCACGCCATCTATGAGTATTACGGACAACCCATCGGTCTGGAACGGTTAATCCATGAGGTCCCCACGCTTAAGGACGG
>RZZM01000479.1 GCA_009929845.1 Spartobacteria bacterium | reverse complement strand
CGTCGCCGAAATCCACCCGCAATATGTGCGCTTCCGTACTGGCCGTGTATTCCGGGGGCGCGGCGAGTATGTGCTTTGTGACCCAGGGGAAGGGGTGGAGGCTACCGAAAAGCTGAGCCGGATTCTGTTGACGCAACGGCCAGCAAAAACAGCTAGCACAGAGCGCACGAGAAAGGCGCGGTCGGATGCGGGAAAGAGAGGCCGGGCCATTGCTGATGATGGCGATCGGGCCTTGATAAAAAAAGCCTTGTTGATGCTGGTTTCAAACAGCGACCGGGGCCAAAGCCTATCAAAGCACGCCGCTGCAAAAAGGGTGCAGGAGTGGGTTGAAAAAGGCGTCGTCGAGGGTGTTGAGCTGACCCAGACATATTATGGCGTTGGACTCGACACCATAAAACGAATTGTGTGGAAGCGTTAGGCAAAACAAGCAGAACATTTGATTTGCCAAAAACTTTTTTAGGGCCGTTTTCTTCAATGATGACGGTCCTTTTTATTTGGTGTTTGTCAGAACAAAACGGGGGCCGGGAAGCCGTCGCTATAATGCGCACACTCGACCATGAGCAGCTAAAAACTGCGAATGGCAAACAGAAGCTAGAAAGATATGGAGTTGTGCGATGAGCGATGAAATCGGATACCTGAGACACGAAGGGGCGGCGCGGTACTGTGGAGTCAGTCAACGCTGTCTAAGTACATGGCAGAAACGCCGGTTGGTGCCGTTCGTAAAGGCCGGGCGCAAGTGCGTACTGTTCAAAAAATCCGATCTGGACACGGCGCTGGCGCGGTTGCGTGTGGCCGCTATCGGCGAGGGCGAATAATGACCGCCACGAAGCACAGACCCCAGGCCTTGCCGGGCGCGTGGGGGAACTGGAAAGCATGGAAATCTTACCGCAATGCGCTGGATTGTCAACCTTCAAATATGTCTTTTCTCACCCGGTTGAAGGTGCAAGTGGGCGAGTGGCTTGTCCGGGCGGGGGAGTGGTTGGTCTGGACTGGTGAGGCCGTCCGGGCGCGGGCGTTGCGAGATTGGAGGGCCGGGCGATGAGTGAAACATACACCCAGGTTCCAGACTGGCTTTTGAGCCGGTCAGATATTAGTCACGGAGCTAAGTTGGTCTGGTCACGGCTTCGCCGGTATGCGGGAAAGTCCGGGAAGGCGTTTCCGATGCTTTCAACCTTGGCGCATGATGTAGGTTTGAAGTCCGGGCAATGTCGTTTGTATCTGCATGAGTTGTCAGGGGTTGGGTTGTTGGCAATCGAATATCGACCAGGGCAACGGAATCAGTATTCACCCCTTCAAGATGTTGAACCCCTTCAAGATGTTGAACCCCTTCAGGATGTTAACGCTACCCCTTCAGGATGTTGCAGGGGACCCCTTCAGGATGTTGCAGGGGCTACCGAAGAAACAAAGAAGAAACAATCAGGAAACAAGACTGCGTACTCAAAACCGTTCCTTGAATTATGGGGCGCATATCCCAAAAAGGAGGACAAAGCAGAAGCCTTCAAAGTCTGGAAGCGGACACCAGGCAAGCCACCGGTTGTTGATATTGTCGAGGCGGTAAAGACGCAGTCGCAATCAGAGCAATGGAAAGCAGAGGCCGGGAAATACATACCCCTTCTCAAGAACTGGCTGAAAGGTCGCCGCTGGGAGGATGAACACCGCGAACCAACGAAACCAAGATTGGAGCTTTGAGCATGAAAACATTTCAAGATTATGGGATCCGGGTGCCGCTGGGCAAGGTGTCGGGCCAGTTTGAGACCATTTGCCCGCAATGTTCCCATACCAGGAAAAAGAAAACGGCCACGTGCCTGTCGGTCAATCTGGATAAAAACGTTTGGAAATGCCACCATTGCGGATGGTCAGGCGGGCTGAAATCCAGTCCAGAAACCGCCGCCGCCAAAAACGCTTCACACGGGCCGACAAAGCTGAAGCCGATAGCTGACCCACCCCAAGGCGAGTTAACGCCGTGTGCGCTGAAATGGTTGGCGTCACGGGGCATATCCGAAGCAACGGCCACCGCCGCCGGGCTGAAATCTGCAACCAGGAATTTTGGTGCCGATGGAAAGCGCGAGTGTGTGGCCTTCCCGTTCCTGAAGCATGGCGAGCTTGTGAATGTGAAATATCGGCGCATGGACACCAAGGCCTTCAACCAGGAAAGCGGGGGCGCCCAGGTGCTTTTTCGCTTCGACGAAGTGCCGGAAGCGGCGGCGGTCATAATATGCGAGGGCGAATTGGACGCGCTGGCCTTCATGGAGGCGGGATTCAATGGGGTGTGTTCCTGTCCAGCAGGTGCGCCACCGCTGAACGCCAAAGACCTGTCTGGGAAGCTGGCCTTTCTGGATGACGCCGCCGAAGTGTTCGACCAGGCCGACGCCGTCTATCTGGCCATGGACCGGGACCCGGTAGGTTTGCGGTGGGAGGAGGCCATTGCTGACCGGATAGGCAGGGAAAAATGCTGGCGGGTTCCCTACCCTGAAGGGTGCAAGGATGCGAATCAGGTGTTGATTGAACACGGGCGCGATAAATTGCGGGATTGCGTCCACAACGCCAAGGAACTGCCCATATCGGGCATTGTGACGCTGGCCGATTGCTGGGATGACATATCGTCCTACTTCGACCACCCCGACCGCTCTACGGGCCTTTCCACCGGGTTCCCGAACATGGATGAGGTCTGGCGCTTGAAGCGGGGCACGCTGAATATCCTGACCGGTATCCCGCAATCTGGAAAATCTGAATGGCTTGACCAGATCATTTTGAACACGGTCCGGGAACACAACTGGAAATGGTGTGTATTCAGTCCAGAAAACCACCCGATGCAGGCGCACGGGCAGAAGCTGATTGAAAAGTGGACCGGTCGCCCGATGTTCAAAAGGTATTCCTTGCCGCCACTTACAAAAGACGAAGTTGGTCAGGCCGTTGATGAGCTGGCAGAGAACCTCTTTTTCATAACCCAGGATGAAAATGGGATGGCGCTGGATGACATTCTTTTGAGGGCCAAGGTATGCGTATTGCGTTACGGAATCCAGGGCCTTGTGATTGACCCGTTCAACGAATTGGAACACAGCAGGCCGCAACATATGAGTGAAACTGAATATGTGTCTGGGTTCCTGAGCAGGTGCCGGAACTTCGCGCGGATGTACAATGTGTTTATGGTTGTGGTCGCACACCCGACGAAATTGCAACGGAAGCCGGACGGCGATTATCCTGTGCCGTCGCC
>RZZM01000478.1 GCA_009929845.1 Spartobacteria bacterium | reverse complement strand
ACGGCGCGCATCCCGGCGACTTCATCGTCACCACCCCACCCGACGCCTCGGTCCCTGCCGGCGAGAGCAGTGTTTTCACCGTGCGCTTTGACCCCGACGCCCTCGGCGTACGCTCCGCGACCTTGCATGTAATCAGCGACGACCCCGCCAAGGGCGACTATGATTTCGCGGTACGGGGATTGGGCATCGAGCCGGATGTAAAAGTGCTGGGCATCGACCTTTCAGAGATTCCGGATGGGGACGCCACCCCGCAGGTGGCCGATGGCACCGACTTCGGCTCCAACCGCGTTACCGTCGGTTACATCGAGCACACCTTCACCGTCACCAACGAGGGTACGACCGTCCTCAACATCACCGGCGTGACCACCAACGGCACGCATCCCAGCGACTTCATCGTCACCAATCAGCCCGCCGCCAGCATCCCCGCGGGCGGGGCCACCGCCTTTACCCTGCGTTTTGATCCGACCGCGCTGGGGAGCCGTTCGGCCGTTATGCACCTGACCACCGACGACCCCGACACGCCCGACTACGACTTCACGGTTCAGGGGCTCGGGGTGGAACCCGAGATCGCCGTCCTCGGCATTGACCTTGCCGTGATTGTTGACGGCGACGCCACGCCACAGGTCGCGGACGGCACCGACTTTACCTCGAATCGGGTTACGGTCGGCTTCATCGACCACGAATTCACCGTCACCAACTCCGGCACGACCGTGCTCAACATCACCGGCGTAACCACCAATGGCTCTCATCCGGGCGATTTCATCGTCACCGTCCCGCCCGACGCCGCGGTGGCCATGGGCAACACCACCACCTTTACCCTGCGCTTTGATCCGTCCGCCCTTGGCGTACGCGAAGCCACCATCCACGTCATCAACGATGACGACACCGAAGCCGACTACACCTTCGACGTCACTGGCCTGGGGGTGGAACCCGAAATCGCCGTCCTCGGCACCAACCTCGCCGTCATCACCGACGGCGATGTCACGCCACAGGTGGCGGACGGCACCGACTTTGGTGATATTGACGTTTCCGCGGGCACCGCGGATCACATTTTCACCATCACCAATTCGGGCAGCACGGTTTTGAACATTACCGGTGTGACCACCGGTGGATTGCAGGCGGCGGACTTCATTCTGACAAGTCAGCCGGACAGCTCGGTTGCCATGGGCGACACCACTACATTCACCATCCAGTTTGATCCCCGCTCCCTGGGAGAACGGCTGGCCACCATACTCATTGCCAATGACGATGCTGATGAAAATCCGTACACATTCACCGTCAAAGGCACCGGGGTTGAACCGGACATGGCCGTGCTGGGCACCAATCTCGCGGAGATTGTCAATGGCGACGTCACCCCATCGCTTGAGGACGGCACTCATTTTGGAGATGTCGACGTTTCCTCGGGAACCAAATCCCACATCTTCACGATCACCAATAACGGAACAAAAGCACTGGGGATAGGGAACATAACGACCTCGGGCTTGCAGGCCGTTGAATTTGCGGTAACGGCACTGCCCGCCGCCTCTATTGACGCGGGCCAGAGCACCACCTTCACCGTGGAATTTGATCCCAACTCGCTGGGTCCGCGCAACGCCACGCTTTCAATCAGCAACGACGACCCTGACGAAGACCCCTACACCTTCGCCCTGCGCGGCATCGGTGTGGAGCCGGACATAGCCCTCCTCGGGACCAATCTCGCATTGATCGCGAATGGGGACGTCACACCTTCACTTACAGACGGGACGGATTATGGGGATGTGGATGTCTCTTCCGGGTTAAGCGACCATATATTTACGATCACAAACACGGGCACCAAGGCCTTGGGGATATCGAACATAACAACCGCCGGGGCGCATGCCGCGGAATTCATCATCACCGCGCAGCCGGATCCTTCCATACCGATCAATGGCGCCTCCACGTTCACGCTGCGATTCAATCCCGCCGACCTGGGGGTACGCACCGCCACGCTGCTCATCAGCAACGACGACCCCGATGAGGATCCCTACACCTTTTCGATCCAGGGAACCGGCGTGGAACCGGACATCAGCGTACTCGGCACCAACCTCGCGACCATCGTTTCCGGCGACAACACCCCGAGTATGATTGACGGCACAGACTTCGGCTCCAACCGGGTCACCACCGGCTATATCGAACATATCTTCACCATCACCAACTCTGGCACGGAAGCGCTGAACATCACCGGCATCACCACCAACGGCAGCCATCCGGACGACTTCATTGTAAGTCTCCCGCCCGGCAGTCCGGTCGACATCAACGCCACCACCACCTTTACCCTGCGCTTTGACCCCACCGCACTGGGCGTCCGGTCCGCGATTGTACATGTGAACAGTGATGATCCGGATACCGCCGACTATTCCTTCACCGTGACCGGACTGGGCATTGAGCCGGAAATCGCCGTGCTCGGAACCAACCTGGCTGTGATAACCGATGGGGATGTGACACCCTCACTCGCGGACGGCACCGACTTCACCTCCAACCGGGTCACCGTCGGGTTCATCGAACATGAATTCACGGTCACCAACTCCGGAACCACCGTACTGAACATCACCGGCATCACCACCAACGGCCCGGCCCCACAGGACTTTATTGTTGTAACCCCGCCGTCCGCCTCCATCGGCATGGGTGAAACCACCACGTTTACCCTGCGTTTTGACCCAACCACCCTGGGTGTGCGCGATGCGACCATTCATGTCGGCAACGACGACGCGGATGAGCCGGATTACACCTTTGATGTCACCGGACTGGGGATTGAACCCGAGATTGCCGTGCTGGGCACCAACCTGGGTGTCATCGCGGATGGCGACGCCGTGCCTTCGTTTGTCGATGGCACCGATTTCGGCTCCAACCGCGTCAGTGTCGGCTTCCTGGAACATACCTTCACCATCACCAACCAGGGAACTACCGTACTGAACGTCACCGGCGTCACCACCAACGGCGCGCATCCGGACAACTTCATTGTCGTCACGCCTCCCGCGGCATCGGTTCCAATGGGTGGCGCAAGCGCCTTCACCGTGCGTTTTGATCCCGACGCGCTGGGGCTGCGCGCCGCCACGCTGCATGTGCTCAGCGACGATGATGACGAAGCGGACTATGATTTCGCGGTCCAGGGACTGGGCATCGAGCCCGACGCCGTCATACTGGGAACCAACCTGGCCGTGATTACCAGCGGCGACGCCACGCCCGCCATTGCCGATGGCACCGACTTCGGC
>RZZM01000102.1 GCA_009929845.1 Spartobacteria bacterium | reverse complement strand
CGTGCTTGACCGCAGGGTTGTAGGCGACGATTACACCTGTTTCATTGGCGCCGACAACACCAAGATCGGCCGTTCCGCCGGCCAATGGATCGCGCAACGTCTGGGCGGCAAGGGCAAGGTGGTAGAACTTATGGGACTGATGACCTCCACGCCGGGCCAGGACCGCCACCGCGGATTCCGGGAAGGGATTGCCGGCACGGGGGTGGAGATAGTCTTCGAGGCCGACATGAAATGGCTGGAACCCGACGCGCGCAAAGAGATGGAATCGGCCCTCGCCCGTTATGATGACATCGACCTGGTCTACGCGCACAACGACCCCGGCGCCCACGGCGCCTACCTGGCCGCCAAGGCGGCCGACCGGGAGAACGATATCATCTTTGTGGGCATCGACGGCCTTCCGCACGAAGGCCAGATGTACGTCAAACAGGGCTTGCTGGAAGCCAGTTTTGAATACCCGACCGGCGGCAAGGAAGCTATCGATAACGCCCTGCTCCTCCTCAACGGCTCAACCGCCCCCAAGGAGATCACCCTCGCCTCCCGCGTGTTCACCGCCGAAAGCGTGGATAACGGCGGCGCATGGCTGCCGGAGCAATAGCCTTTCACATCCCCCGTCACAGCTCCGGGGCCCTGAATGGGGCCATGTGTTTTTTTCGCATACATCTCTATTCAAACATTGACCAAATGTATGCTGAAAGCTATGTTCACGGGCTGATTTATCATTTTTTAACCATAAAAGCAAAGAAAGCATGAAAGGGCCCTGATTATGGCCATGATGATAACGAAATTTCACAAGTTGATCCAGTCCAGGGTAATCTGGGGGATCATCCTGGTACTGATTGTAATTGCCTTTGTCGGCCTGTACATCCGCTGGCCGGGTCAGGATGAACGCGACCAGGAAGCCGCGTCCGCCGGACAACTCAACGGCGAACACATACATTGGCAGGAATTTTCCAACGCCCGCGTGAACACCTACCTGTCGCTGGTCATGATGATGGGGCGTCAGCTCAACATCACCAAGGAACTGGATAAGCACCTGGATGACGCGGCGTGGAAACGGCTGGCCAACATGCGCAAGGCCGCCGAGATGGGGCTTATGGCGACCGACAAGGAAGTGGTCGGGGCCATTCAGAACTACCCCGTTTTCATGCATGAGGGCCGTTACCACCGGGATATGTACAACCAGTTTGTCAACGGCTTCCTGCGAAACCTGGGGATTTCCGAAGTGCAATTCGAGCAGTACATCCGCGAAGAAATCGCCCTGCAAAAGCTGCGCAACATGGTCGGACAGCTCGTAATGGTCTCCCCCTATGAACTCCAGCGTACCTTCGGCATGCTGACCGATACCTTTGATGTGGAATACGCCATCGTCACAACCAACAGCGTGAAGGACAAGGTGAGCGTCACTGAAGAGGATGCCAAACTCTATTTTGATGAAGACCCCGAACGGTTCACCATTCCGGAAAAGGTGGTGGTCCGCTATATCGAAATCCCCCTTTCAGACTTCATGGAAAGCGAACCCGTGACCGAAGAGGACGCGCTGGTCTATTACGATGAAAACCTTGATGAATTCACTGAAACCGTCATGGTGACGAACACGCCGATCTATGATTTCAATAGTGAAACGACCCCGGAGCCCATAGTGACTGAGGAAGAAAAGACGCTGGCGTTTGAGGACGTCCAGGACCAGATCAACGAGATACTGCTCAGGGCAAAGGCGCGCGAAAAGGCCGTGGATGTAGCGACGGACATCGCCATTGCCCTCACCCCGGACCGGGCCGGCAAGGTTCCTTCCCTTGAGAAAATCGCGGAGCAGTACGAATTGGACGTGCAGTCCGTGGGCCCTTTCGGATATCAGGAAGAACTGGAAGACATGGATAATCCCGAACGGGTCTTCAATCGGGCCGCCTTCGAGTTGCGGGCCAATCCGGATGAATGCTACACCGACGCCGTCGAAGGCGATAATGTCGTCTATATCATCTATCTGGATGAGCGGCAGGAACCCCGCGTACCGGACTATGAGGAAGTCGCCGACCTGGTGAAGGAAGAGGCTGAACTGGACGCGATGAGCCAGGCGCTGGTGGATGAGGCGAAAGACCTGCGCGAGGACGCCCTGGAAAAACTTGAGGCGGGCGAATCGTTTGCCTCCGTAGTGGAATCGTACGGCCTGGAAGTCGAGACGATGACCAACCTGAACGCGGCGGCCACGATGGGGGAAGAGGACGAGGACGCACTGGCATTCCTCCAGGATATCCTGCGCGCGGTGCTGGTCCAGAACCAGGGGGAAGTCACCGAACTCATTCCGCTGGAAGATTCCATCATGGTGGCCCATGTCGCCAAACGCCAACTTGGCGATTCAACGCAATACACCGCGTTCCGCCCGCAGATTACCGCCACCATTAAACGCGACCGCGCTCGCAACCTGTTTGGCGAATGGGAAGACTACCTGCTGGCGGCGGGTCAGTTCACCCCGCGCAAAACAGCCGACAGCAGCCCAGGCGACGACGAAGTGATCGAAGAGGAAGAGGAAGAGGACCTTGACCTCATGGAGGATGAGGCCCCGGATGACGAGCCACAGGATGACGAGGAAGCCGCTGAAGAAAAGGCTTCCTGATCCGCTCTCGGCGTGCGCTGGTCATTGAGGACAATGACCCTCCCGACGGTTTAGACACCACAGGCGGGATCAGCGAAACCCGGAACAACCAAGCCAGGAGCAATACGTTGGTGTCACTTTAGCTTCCAGGAGGTAAGGAGTTCTGAACGGGTGACCAAACAGCAAGGTATGAGAAGTTACAAAAGCCGGTTAAAATGAGGCGTTTTTTGGGGTTCTGGGGAATGGGATCACGTCGCGGATATTGTGCATGCCGGTGCAGAACTGCACGATGCGCTCGAAACCGAGTCCGAAGCCGGCGTGCGGCACGCCGCCGAAACGGCGCAGGTCAAGATACCACCAGTAGTCTTCGGGGTTGAGCCCGTTATCCACAATGCGTTGCATGAGCAGGTCGTGGCGGTCCTCGCGCTGACTGCCCCCGATGATTTCGCCCACCTGGGGCAGGAGCACATCCATGGCGGCCACGGTCTTTTCATCGTCGTTCAGGCGCATGTAGAAGGCCTTGATTTCCCGCGGGTAATTGATCACGGTCACCGGGCATTTAAACACCTCTTCGGTCAGGTACCGTTCATGCTCGGATTGCAGGTCGGTCCCCCAGCCCACCGGAAATTCAAACGTCACCGGCGCCTTTTTGAGCAGGTCGACCGCTTCGGTATAGGTGATACGTTTGAATGTGCTGGTAGCGAGACGAGTGAGGGTCTCCAGCAGGGTCTTTTCGATACGCTGATTGAAGAAGGCCAAATCCTCGACGCAGTTTTCCAGGACATAGGTGAAGAGGTAGCGCAGGTAATCCTCCGCGAGGTCCGCGTCATCCTGCAGGTCCGCAAAAGCCATCTCGGGTTCGATCATCCAGAATTCCGCCAGGTGCCGACGGGTATTTGAATTTTCGGCGCGGAAGGTGGGGCCGAAGGTGTAGATGTTGCCCAGCGCGCAGGCGTAGGTTTCGCCTTCGAGCTGGCCACTGACGGTCAGCCCGGCGGGTTTCCCGAAAAAATCCTCCGCGAAATCGACCGCGCCGTCCCGCATCGGGAGTTGATCGAGGTCCAGCGTGGTCACCTGGAACATTTCACCAGCCCCTTCGCAATCGCTGGCCGTGATAATCGGGGTGTGGACATAGTAGAACTGCCGTTCCTGGAAGAAACGATGGGTCGCCCAGGCCAAGGCGTTGCGCACGCGCAGCACCGCGCCGAAGGTATTGGTACGCGGACGCAGATGCGCGATTTCGCGCAACCGTTCAAACGACACGCGCTGCTTTTGCAGGGGGTAGTCGTTGGGTTCGCAGAAGCCCAGCACCCGGACCTCGTCCGCAACGACCTCGACGCGCTGTCCACTCCCCTGGGAAGCCACCAGCGTCCCCTTCACCACCACCGAACCGCCGGGAAACAACCGGGCGATTTCGCTTTCATAATTTGGCAGTTTTTCATCGGCAATGACCTGGATATTGCCGAAAGAGGAACCGTCGTTAAGCTCGATAAACGAAAAGCCGCCCTTGGAGTCGCGCCGGGTGCGCACCCAGCCGGCTACGGTCACCGGAATATCCCGTCCGGTGGCGGCTAATACATCCTTGATTAAATCACGTTTCATGGTCTGGACTCCCGCTTGCAGGGTTAAAGCAATTCGATGTTATGCGCACGGCACTCGGCCATCATGTCGTCGGGCCACAGGCTCGACTGAATCTCGCCGATGTGCGCCTTACGCAGGTAATACATGCACAACCTGGACTGGCCGATGCCGCCGCCAATTGATAGCGGCAGTTCATCATTCAGCAACCGCCGGTGGAAGAGGAGTTCCTTGCGCTCTTCCTTGTCGCGGATTTTCAACTGTAGCAGGAGGGCCTCCTTGTCCACGCGTATGCCCATGGAAGAAAGTTCGAACGCGGAATCAAGCGTCGGATTGTAGACGACAATGTCCCCGTTCAGTCCGCATTGGCCTTCCCCAGTCGGGGTCGACCAGTCATCATAATCGGGCGCGCGTCCGTCGTGGATTTCCCCGCTCTTCAAGGGGCCGCCGATCCCGATGACAAAGATAGCGCCATGCTTTTTGACCGCCAGGTACTCCCGTTCGCGCGGGGTTTTAGTGGGGTACGCGGCTTCGAGTTCCATGGTGTGGATAAAGGTGATGTCGTTCGGCAGCAGCGGCAGGATGGTCTCGTAGCGGTAAGCCACATAGCGCTCCGTGCGGCGAATCACGTCATAGACCGTGCGCACGATTTTCTTCAAAAACGGGATGGTCCGGTCGGCGGCGGTGATAACGCGTTCCCAATCCCACTGGTCCACATACAGCGAATGGATATTATCCAGCGTCTCGTCCGGCCGGATGGCGTTCATATCCGTATAGATCCCTTCGCCGGGCCGCAGGCCCAGGTCCGCCAGCGCCATGCGTTTCCATTTGGCCAGCGATTGCACGATTTCCGCGCGCACGTCTTCCATGCCGCCCACGGGGAACCCCACCGGCCGCTCGACCCCGTTGAGGTCGTCATTGATCCCGGTGCCCGCCTTGACAAACAGGGGCGCGGTCACACGAATCAGGTTCAACTCCATCGCCAGGTTCGTCTGGAAAAAATCCTTGATAAGCTGGATGGCGATTTCCGTCTCCTTCGCCTTCAACAAGGGCGCGTACCGCGCCGGTATATATATGTCCGTTGACATTCAACTTCTCCTTCACACACACAGTCACACATCACAACGTGTGTAGTCAATCTCGTTTCGGTCACGTCGGTCCCTGCTGGAGAGAATTCAAACTTCATCATCATCTACAGCGCCTCCAACCATTGCGCTTCCAGGTCGTAGTCCGACGCCGCGGTATATTGGATATGGATAAAGCGGCCCGGCGAGACATCGCGTCCGGGCGGTATGGAGACGACCACCTCGCCGTCCACTTCCGGCGCCTCGCGCTGGCTGCGTCCGACCAGCAGATAGCGGTCCCCGTCATACCCGGTCTCTTCAACCAGCATGATGTCCTGCCGCCCTACCCGCTTTTGGAGACGTTTTTGCGACACGTCCTGCTGCGTGGACATCAGCTCTTCAAGGCGTTCCTGTTTGAGGCGCGCCGGGACGTCATCAGGGAGCGAAGCCGAACGCGTGCCCGGCTCGGGGGAATAGATAAATACCCCCATATGATCAAATATCCCGGACGCGACCAGGCGCATCACCTCCTGATGGTCCGCGTCGGTTTCGCCGGGATGCCCGGTAATGAACGTGGTGCGCAGCGCTGCTTCCGGCAGGCGCGTCCGGATCCATTCCAGTTTCTGCATGGTCTCTTTTTGTCCGATATGACGCCCCATCAGCTTCAACATCCTGTCACTGATGTGTTGCAACGGCACGTCCAGGTACGGACAAATCCGCGGTTCGGCCTGCATCAGGTCAAGCAGCGCTTCATCCAGGTGGCGCGGATGGATGTACAGGAGCCGCAGCCAGCAGTCCCCTGTCACGTCCAGTAATGTCCGCAACAGGGAAAGAAGTTGCGGGCAGTCATCCCGGTCCTTTCCATAACCGGCGGTATCCTGCGATATCAGGTTCAATTCAAGCGCGCCTGCCCCGATGAGGGACTGCGCATCGCGCGCCACATCATCCATATCGCGACTGACGAGGTCCCCCTTGATAAGGGGAATGGAGCAGTAGGCGCAGTGATTGGAGCAGCCCTCGGACAGCTTGAGGTAGGCGGAAGCGGAATGACCGATACGCATGCGGGGCGCATTCAGAAAACACATGTAGTCCGACGGCAACTGACGTCCGGCAAAGCCTCTCGCCGGGGAGCCCCCGCCATCCGGCCTTGCGAGCCACTGCCGGCAGAGGTCTGCCAGGCGGGGATAGTGCGCAAACCCGACCAAATGGTCGGCATGGCGCAGGAAACAGGACAGCCGTTCGTCGCCGCCGGCACGCTCCACCAGGCACCCCAGCGCGATAACCTGGTATCCGGGGCGACGCCGTTTTAGCTCGCGAAGCTCATCCAGCACCTCCGCGACCTCCTCCCGGGCATCGTGAATGAAACCGCAGGTATTCACCAGGCAGAAATCGGCGTCTTCGGGCTCCGGGGTAAAGAGGAATCCGGCCTTAACCAGTTGCGCCAGCAGCAACTCGGCATCCACCGTATTCTTTGCGCAGCCCAGGTTTATAAAACAGAAAACAGGTTGTTCTTCATTCATGGCGGCGCATCATTACACATGTTCGGGACTTCGGCCAGCAGATTGTGTCCGGGAGATTCAGGAGGGGTGCAGGACACGCTCAGCAATATCCGCCCCCAACGTGGCAAGAGGGTAACGGATGTCCCCTCGGCGGTGTCCAGTCGCTCGTCATCATTGAGCACATCGCGCCAGCGGCCCGGTGTCGGCGCGGCGATGGTGACCGGGCGGGCCTCGACATTGATCAACACCAGCATGACCTCTTCCCCGTACCGCCGCCTGAAGCCATACACGGCCTGGTCTTCATCCACGTAAATGGATTCAAAATCCCCGCGGCGCAACGCGGCGTGGGTGTTCCTGATGTGAATGAGTTTTTTGTAGCAGGCCCACAGCTCATGATCGACCGCGACGCTGTCCGCCTGCGCCCGGAGACTTCCATCCGGCAGGCATCGCTCATCTTCATAGACCAGGTCGTCCCACACCATCGGTTTCCGGCAACAGGGATCGTTGCACCCCCACATGCCGGCCTCATCCCCGTAATACACCATCGGCGCGCCAATGTAGGTCATCTGGAAGAGAACAACCAGTTTCTGTATCTGACGGTCAATCTCATTCGGCTTCACGGGGGAGAAATCCCGCCCGGCATGGGACCGTGGAAAATAATCATTCCAATCACGGTACGACAAAATATCCCGGTTGACAATATGACTGGCCAGGCGGGCGGTGTCGTGACTGTCTACCAGGTTCTGTTGCACATAGACCGCGCATGGGTCGACGATCTGACGCAACGCGCGCAGGCGGTCGTCGAAAGTCAGTGCCGAAATGCGGCGCTTATCCGCCACAAGAAACTCATCACAGGCAAAGGCGAAATTATAATTCATCACCGCGTCGAACTCGTCGCCGCGCAGGTATGGCACGAGCTTTTCGACCGGAAAGATGATTTCGGCCGTAATATAGGCCGACGGGTTGATGGCTTTCACATGCGCGCGCCATGCCTTCCAGAAGGGATGCCGCACGCATTCGGCCACGTCCAGCCGCCAGCCGTCGATACCGTCGATGAGACGTCCGTCGCCATGCGGGTCCATCCACCGCCGGGTAATCGCGAAGACATAGTCCCGCGGTCCCTGCACCAGGCCGTTTTCATCCTGCTGGAGTTCCGGCAACTCCCGCACACCATTCCACCCCTGGTAGGCGAACACAGTACCCGCATCCGGGTCATCCCACGCCTTGATTTTGAACCAGTCCTTATACAACGATCGCTGCTGATTCTCGATCACGTCTTTGAAGGCCCAACTGTTGAGGCCCATATGATTGAAGACGCCGTCCAGGATGATGCGCATGCCGCGTTGGTGACAGTCCGCCACGAGGCGAAGCAGCAAACGGTCCGCGGCGGTCCAGCACCAGGTCGATGGGTCCGCGGGTTGTTCGTCTCCCATCAGGGCGATGTCTGCCTGCGGGTCCGGACCGAAAAACGGGTCTACATGATGATAGGTGGCCCCATCATATTTATGGGCGGACGGCGCCATAAATACCGGATTCAGGTACAGGCCGTTAACGCCCAGGTCCTGCAAATACGGCAGCGCGTCGAGGACCCCCTGTAAGTCGCCGCCATAGCGCCGACGCTGGATATTGTACCAGATATCCCTGCCGTTCGCCTGTTCCCAGGGCTGCGGGCGGTACCAGTCAGAGGTCCAGGGATGAACCTGCCACGGCGAATGACCGTCATGCGGCCAGGCCCCCTGTATGGACGCCGCGTCCGGATCATTCGCGGTATCCCCGTTACGAAACCGGTCGGGAAATATCTGATACCAGACCACGTCTGCGGCCCAGTCGGGAACCCAGCTCTTCTCGGCACTGCCTGCATGCATACTCAACCTCACTGTCTATTTACGCGGAATTACCGCACGGGGAATGTAGGGGGCGCCTCACGGTAGGTAAAGCGTTTTTTTATTCAGAACACCCTTGCCTTTGTCCTTACGTTTGCTAGACTTTCGGCATGGGTATAACGATTCATTATCGCGGAAAGATTGCGGATACAGCGCGGATTCCCGAAATGTGCGCTGAACTTGAAGACATTGCCGCATCCATGGGGTGGTCGACATTCGCCGTTCCGGTGGATGACGATCCCGAGGTGAAGCTCCAGGGTGTGGTCCTCAATGACGTGGAGGATGTCGAGGCCTTGCCGTTCCTGTTCGATGAGCAGGGCGCTTTGCGCAGCCTGGCCCGCCTGCTTTCTCCCGATGACAACCGGAAGTACACCTACTACATTTCCTGCAAAACACAGTATGGCACGCCACAGACCCACGCCTGGGTCTGTGGGCTGCTGCGCTACCTGCAGCGCCGCTACATGCCCGACCTTATCGTGGAGGACGAGGGAGAGTACTGGACAACCGGCGATATGGACCTGCTGGCCCGGAATATGGATTTTCTGGACAAAAAAATTGCCAGTGTTGCCGATACATTGACGGCGCTTCCGGTGGAGGTGGGCGACGCCACGCCGGATGAGCTGGCCAATCTCATCGGTCGGCACCTGGAAAAGAATTTTTCCAGCACCGCGGACCCGGCCAACCCGGATACGCGCCGCCTTCATAAACCGGGTGACGTCAACAGCACCTTCGGGTCGGTGACGCAACTCGACGATGTGGCGGGGTATGAAGAGTCCTTCCTGAAGTATGTCGAGGCCTACGAAAACGCGCCCATGACCTCCTACGCGAAGGAACTCATCAAAAACGATATTCAACTGCCACCCCCCAACAGGTTAACGGCCTCCCAACTGCACGAAAAGCTCTGGGAGATCATCCGCTTTCTGGGTAAAATGCGGGTCTTTCTTTATTCGACCAACCATCTCTCGGACCGTGAATTGTACACCGAACTCTGGCGGGATTTGCTCAATCACGAAATCCCCTGCCTGTTCTACAACCCCGAAAGTGCCTGGCATCTCGATATCCTGGGGTCCGGCTCCGATGAGGACACCGCCCTGTGGTTACGCTATTACGCGAGCGAACAGGAACGCGAGAACTGGGCCAACGAATTCCCGGATGACCCCCTCCCTGAACGCGAAGTCCCGCCCTACCATCGCGATCATCTGCTGCCGCAATGCGACCATTAAGGCTCGTCCATCGCTACGGATTACTAATCCGAATCCGGTAATAGTAACGGTCTCCCGGCGCAATGGGCATATTGGTGTAGGTTGTAGGAAGGCCCGTTCCCGGCAGGTTGGTCAGGACCTGCCATTCATCGGCCAGGCTTGATTTCCCCAATACCGTATAGGTGCGTCCGGTTACACTGCTCCACCCCAGGCATTGTCCGTCACCCACTTCCCGGACACCGCTGAATACCTGCGCCGACATCGGGTCGTTGGGCGATGTACCCATGATGCATTCCTGGGCGTTGAGATATCCATCCTCATCCCAGTCGCCATCCTCGCTCAGGACAATGATCGAAGCGGCCACCCCGTCGCTGACGTTGCCGTAGGCGTCAACCGCCCACACAATCACGGTATTGCAGGCATCCACCGGCATGCCGGTGACGAGGGCGGACGGCTGGGAATCCCAGGGAAGGGTATCCGCAAAGTCGGTGTTCACCCCGTAATAATAACCTTGCAACGGGCTGGTATCCGTAAAGTTCGAACAGGTCACACTAATGTCCGCGCAGAGTGAATAAACCGCGCCGGAGGCCGCAAGCGCCCCCGCGTCCAGCGCGCCGGGCCCGGCGTTGTCCAGCAGCGCCAGCGTGGTTGTAGCCGCAACCCCACTGACAAAGTAATCATCTGGACGTATGCGCAGCAGCAGGTTCGAGACCTCCATATCATTAAAGACTCCCGCATGATTCAACCCCAGCGAATCCCAGGTAATGACGATGGGATTATTGACAAGATACCCGTCGGCATTGGTGGTGGCGATATCGGACAGATGCGAGGCGGTCGCCGTTGTCACCAGGGCCACGCCACAGGTGGAAACCGCGTTCTGCAGGTCCAGACCCGACCAGCTCGTCCCGGCGTTCGAGCTGACTTCGAGGAAGGCCCGGCCATAATCGCCGTTGCTGTCCATGACGACCGCGTTGATGCAGACCAGCCCCGCGCCGTTGGTTGAAACCTGCTGCGCGCTGTGCAGCATCGCCGTGGGTGCGCTGTTTTCAAAGACCCGGGTCCGGTCCCAATACACGGCTCCGCGATGCGTGTTGTCGTTCTGGGCCCCGACAAACCAATATCCTTCATGGAGGTATTCCCCAAGGTTGTGCGCGTCCCGAGACAGGCCATACACAGCCCCGAGGGGAATGGGCAGGCCCGCCCGGTCGGTTACACTCACTTCGTATTGTCCGCAACCGAGGGCAATGCTCATGACCATATGATTGGTCGGCGTCATGTAGCGTGAGGCGTTATTGATAACACCACCATACCGGTCGTCGCCATTGCTGGCGGGGGTCGCGGTCTTGGTGAGAAAGCGCAACCGCAACGAGTCCGCCTCCAGGTCATAATGCCCGTAAAGTGAACAACTGTTGGTGACCCACCAGGGATTATCCGGCCCACCGCATATGGCCAGCAAACTGTCCATGTCCTCACCTGTTCCGGCCACATCTACCCGGATAGTACTGAGCGTGGCCGAGAATACATACCATGCGCCGTTATCATTCCAATTGATCGGCTGCGCCGAAACGTAGGCGGCGGTATGCCAGATATTGGAGCCCGGCGCAATACAAACGGCGCCCCCGCCCTCTCCCATATACGTGCCGTCCCAATACCCGCTTGTTTCCCAAATGTTGCTGCGCTGCGTGTCGTTGAAGTCATCACTCAGTTGCACCACATGCGCCACGGCCAACTGATTCGAACTGGGTGGCGTATTGGTGGGCCCATCCGAGTCCACCGCCAGCAGGGACAACTTGTCGAAATACAAACTGCCGCTCTGGTCAACACTGCTGGACAACGCGCATACCAACCGGCCCGATACACATTGTACCGGCGGGGCGCTGCTGACCGACAACAGGTGCCAGACGTCATGCGCGGATGCCTCCGTGACATGAATAGACTCCTCTTCGGCAAGGAGGCCGGCGGCGCTGTACCATTCAAGGCGCAACGTCCCGTAGGCATTGGAACCGATGAACGGCTCGGTCCCCGGCGAAAGCAGGTACCCGTTCAACATGTAGGCTTGCCCGGCAACAACGTCAATGTCCTGATAGACCCGCTGATGACCGTCTCCGCTGCCTTTCCACATCTTGAGTACATTAGTGCCGTGAAGGACCGGGCTGGCCTTGATGGCCCCGGCGTACTCACTCCCATCGACCTGCCAGCCGCCCATATTGGTCAGGAACCCGCGGGCGCTGAACTCAAAACTCAGATTGGAACAAACCTGCGGTAAGGGCGCATTGGAGAATGTCAGTCGAATATCAATCATCCGATTGCCCGCAAACTTGGTCTTGCGCCCCTTGGGCAATCCGGTCCAGGTCGCCGGATCATCTTTGTCGGCGCTGGCCGCAAAACAAGCGGCATACTCCGTGTCGGAATAGGTCAAGGCGGGCACGGGGGTGCTGCTCTTGATGGCATTATTAAAACAGAAATCGACCAACAGGTGGTCTGTGCCATTATAGGTGAAGGGCGTGGAAAAGGGGACGGCAAACCACCCCTGCTGATCGCCGGGAACGGTCAGGGTATCCTCAAAGACTGTGGACCAGTTATCGTTGATAAAGACGTCACCAAGCGCATCAAGCGAGGAATGCTGCATGCGGATACGATATGTATTCATGCTGATGCCGGGGGCGCTGAGGATGTTGAGCATAAGCTGGGTGATCGTGCCGGCCCGGTCCACCATCCCGGCGTCATACAGGATCATCGAGCGGTGTTTGGTATAGGTGGTGTCCGCGGGATACTTCCATGTCCGGCCGGGATCGCCCTCGCCGATCTGGACTTCTTTGACGCCCGGACCGTCATCGCCGCCACCGGAGGAGTCCGACACCACCAGGGCGTCCGCCGACACCTGAATGAAGTCCCACGCAAACGAACCGCGCCCGCCATCATCATGGTCTCCGCCCACGGCATACCGACCGTTCCAGGCGGTAGCCCCCAACAGGTGTTGCCCGGTTTCGCTTCCGGATATCGGATAGACCAGCGCCGGGTTATTCTCGTAGCTGATGTTGACCGAATAGTTCGTCAGCATCACGGCAAAGGTGCATACCAATCCCGCATTGTTCATGAATGCTGACGCGTTACTGACCACGCCCGCGTAATGCAGGGTTCCCCACTGGTCCGGGGCATCCGTCTTTGAATAGAATTCAATCCGCAACGTGTCCGAGGAAAGCGTATACCCGGCGCGCAGGGTAAGCGCGTTGGAGGCGGCATAGGCGTCATAAAGCCCGTTCGATCCGGCGATAAAGGCCTGATACCCCCAGATGTCCGCGTCCCCGCTGGAGGCCGCGCTCACAAGCGCGGAGGCCACACAGGCCGAGAATGTAAAGGTCCGCCCGTCCGGTTCAATCAGCACATCGCAGCCCGTCCGGCATCCCGCGCGGTGCGGGTCGCTATCCGCCGAATCTATGCGCAAGACCCCACCGGATTCCTCAACATAGCCCTCGTTATAGACTTGCCAGAGATTACTGATGACCGCGTCGTCAAAATCATCCCGGAAAAGCGTCCCCGTGGACGACTGGTAATGAAACCCGGCCAGGACAAATTCCTGCGCGGTGGCGGGCGGCAGCCCGTCGTACATCCACAGGTTCATCCGTATGTGTTCATTGGTATCCACCGGCGCCTCGCCCTCAAAGGTCCAATCGGCGATCAGCGCCCCCGCGTTCGGAGGCACGGGCTCGTGCCCGTACCAACTGCGGAAGGACACACGGGCCGGATTCCAGGTAAACTCATGGGTGGTGTATTCGCTGGTGAAGGTGTGCCCTGCAAAGTACTGGTGGCCCGCCGCGTAATAGGGCTCGACTGAATACAGCATGTTGGTCGGCGCCTCTTCAAAGGCGCTGGAAAACTGGATGTTCAGCCCGTTGAAGGCGTCAAAGAATGTGGCCAGCCCGGCGACCAGGTTGGAATGGAGGGTTTCGGGTTGTGTGCGGACATGCCAGCGGTAGGTCCCATAGCCCGGCGAGTCCTCGGAAAGGACTTCCGCCGCGTACCAGGTATCGCCAAGCTGCTTCACCTGCAAGTGCAGGCAGTCATTGCTGTCGACGAACACGTTATCCGCCGCCCACCGATTATTGCCCGGATTGCCGTCCGTATCCCGAACCTGCCAGGTATGCCCCTGCCAGGTAATCGTGGCGGGCGCGAAAACGGGGTGATAACTCTGCTCTTCCAGCAAGCGGGATTGATCACCGCTGGTCACCCACACATCCACCGTCGCGCCACTGACCCCCGGCCATGTAAACGTGGCCACCGAGCGGGGCGGCATCGGATAACTGATGGACTCCCCATTCCAGCGAATGGGATAATTCTGCATCAAAGTGGCCGGATTGCAGGCGATAAGAACCAGGCTCCCGTCCGGATTCCTGAACGCCACCGCATTCATTTCGTCCGCGCTTTCTTCCGTGCAGCCAATGCGGACCGCCCCGCATTTCAGGAATTTTGCCGCGTGGCCCAGCGAGTAGTAATCCGCGTTCCGGGTAATGGCATGGGTATCCGTATTGATGCCCACCAACCCGTAACAGTCGTTGCAGCCCCCGGAGATTTTTGGACCGTAATTCTGGTCCAGCGCGAGATTCCATTTAAGGACGCTTCGGGACCAGTGCCGCAACGCGCCGATGATCAGGACCTGGGTATCCCATATCAGGGTGTTGTCGAAACCTCCCCCCCACGCGCCGGAAGAGAGTTCGGTGAAGTGTATCTCCTTATCCGGGTAGGCATCGTGAATCAGGGATTGCACCGACACATCACCCGCGTAGGCATGAAAGGCCGACCCGGCAATGTAGGACCGGGCCACCGGGTCGTCCATCACTTCCACCGGATAGGTGAACTGGTCCCAATTGTGATCGTAAACCAGCAGTTTTGTATCCATGGCATTGGAGACAAACGCCTGACCGATCAACGTGGCCAACCGCGACTGATTCGAGGGGGCCATGTACATGCCCGGGTAATCATACGGCTCATACAACGGTTCATTCTGCAGCGTTACCGCGTGTACCGGCAATCCGTTGGAGCCCATATGCTGAACAAAGCGCAGGAAGTACTGCGCATACGGTTCATACGCACTGTCATTTAATCTTCCATGATACAGGTTCCCGCTGTCCTTCATCCAGGCCGGCGGACTCCAAGGCGACCCCATGATTTTCAGATTGGTGTTCACCGCGGAAATGGCCTGCAACACCGGAATCAGATAGGCCTCGTCATACGACATGGAAAAATTCG
>RZZM01000477.1 GCA_009929845.1 Spartobacteria bacterium | reverse complement strand
CTTTCCCCGGCCACATAGCGCACCCCCAGGGAAATGCTGCTGGCGCAGTCATGATCCGCAAATATCTGTGTCAGGGAGTAGACGCTGTCAAAGTAGCGGCGAAAACAGATGTTCAGGGTATAGTTGTGGGAGTGCAGGACGCGGGAATGGGGGGTGTAGACCACGGCGTATCCGGCGTTCATCACATCGCGGGCGAATTGCTGGTCTTCACTCATGATGATGTCTTCATCAAAAGGGTGGGCCAGCAGGGTGGCGCGGCGAATGGCGGCGCTCACGTTGGAAAAAAAGATGCCGCGCTGGAATGAGAAGGGTTCATGGTCCCTCTTCTGCATGCGTAACGGTGCGCCCTCCGGGAAGTGGGTGCGGAGAAAATACTGTTCCATGGGGTTGGCGCCCGGCTTGGGCAACTGGCGGGAAAACGTGGCGGCCACTTCGGAATCGGCAAACGGTTTGATCAATGCCGACAGCCACGACGGGTCGGCCGGGATGGCGTCCTGGCTTAAGAGGACGACAATCTCCCCGGTAGCTTCCGCCGCGCCGATGTTGCGGGCCCGACCGTGTGAAAACCGGTCGATGGGCACAACGCGCCAGCGCGGCAACGCCCCGGCGGCTGAAAGCGTGTCGTCCTTTGAGCCGGAGTCCACCAGGATCACTTCAAGCGGTTCCATGCCTTCCTGCGCCGAAAAGGCGTCGGCCAGCAGCGGAATAAAGGGCCCGGCATTCAGCGTTGGAATGACCACCGAAACAGAGGGCGGTGGCGTCTGTAGGGCCTCGCTCATGTATCAACAACAGCCGTATCTTCGGCGTACCGCGGTGAATGGTCCAGATGTCGGGGGAGCGCCATGATGCTGAACAGGTAGGAGGCGGCGCCGATCTGGATGCCGTTGATCAGGCATAACATGGCGAAAAAGAGGGGCCGGGCCTCGTTGAGCGCGCCGAACCCGCTGATGATCCATTTTCCGATCACCGCGAGGGTAAACACCAGTCCCAGCAGCATGACCAGGCCGGAGAGGATAATGGTTTTCTCAAAGGTCATGTGTTTGTAGAGCCATGCCACCACCGGGTCGTGATGCAGCCCGGATAAATGGGCGTAGGCCTTGGCCAGCAGTCCGATGGTGATGACCTGCACACTGACAATATTAAGCAGACCGCCCATAATCATGCAGTGGATATCAAAGAGGCGTCCCTTGATGTAGACCGGGCCCATGGCCAGGGGAATGGCGATGGCCAACCCCAGCAGCCATCCGAGGAGCCCCGGCCAGAGGAGTATCGTGGTTGGACTGTGCAGCATCATGAAGCGCATGTGGCGCCATCCGTCCTGGAAGGTCCGCAATTTGGAATCGCCCACACGCGGATGGTATATGATATCCTGCTGTTCGATGCGCAGTTTGCAGCGGATGGCGCGGATGACCATCTCGCTGGCGAATTCCATGCCGGTGGTCACACAGTTGAGCTGCTTGTATGCCTCCCGGGTTATGGCGCGCATGCCGCAGTGAGCGTCGTGCACCGCGCGGCTGTGGAACATGAGCCGCAAGACAAAAGAGAGAATGGGATTGCCGATGTACCGGTGGAGGGTCGGCATGGCGCCGGGCTGGATGTTATGCATGCGGTTGCCGATGACAAAGTCCGCCCGGCCTTCCATGATGGGGCGTACCATCTCGTCGAGTTTACTGAAATCATAGGTCAGGTCGCCGTCCCCCATGACCATGATGCCATAGGACGCCGAGGCAAACCCTTTGCGCAGGGCCGCGCCGTAACCGCGATGTGTTTCCCGGACAATCCGCGCGTTGTGCTGCCCGGCAATCTCGACCGACCGGTCCGTCGAACCGTTGTCGACGACGATAATCTCTTCCGCGAGCCCTGTCTTTGCGATGCCTGCGCGGGCCGCTTCGATGACTTCGCCAATCGAAGACTCCTCGTTCAGACACGGGATGACCACTGTTATGCCTTTATACTTCATCTTTTTTCCGGGTTGATCCGGGCCGCCGGATTTCCTCTACAACGAATGTTTCCGGACGCGCTGTGCGCCGAAAGCGGCCAACTGTCCCTAGGTAAAGTCCCACAACAAACAAAGTCAATCTGATTTACAAAAAAACGGGAGTCAGAAATTTTATTGTGTTTACTCGGTTCACATGTGTATACTCCGCATTCAATATTTTTTGCAAATTTTTATGTCGGATAGCCAAACCATAGAAGCAGGAGTGTACTGGATCAGTGCAGTTGCGCTGATTTTTCGTTTTTTTTTACCTGGTCTGGCCTGGGTTTGGCTGTTTGGCGCCTTTTCTTTTTCCGGGAAAAGCTGGCGGCGGTGGGTTGTCGCGGCATGGCTGAGCATGCTGGTCAGTGTGCTTTTTACCACGTTGCTGGCCATCGGACTGGGTGAATTCGGGTTGTTGCGGGGCCGTATTCCCTGGTGGGCCACGGGGTGTTGGGTGGGCGCCGGGCTTGTCCTTGGCGGTTTGAAGCAACCGACCCGGCTTGGGAGGTCGTTGCGGGCAGGGCTTCCTGGTATGCTGGTATGCGCCCTTGTCTGGTTAGCTGCGCAATGCCTGCCTCAGCGCGGTGAATGGGTGGTTGGCGGCTGGGACCCTGGGATCTATATCAATCATGGTGTGTATGTCGCCACGCAAGGCACCTTTCATCCGGAACCGGCGGCGGGTTATACAGAGATATCTGAAGACGAACTCGCCCTGTTCACCCGCCGGGATGAAGGCTACGTGGAGACCTTTACGGGCGTCCCCATCGATACGGCGCATCGCAATCACGAGATTTATTTCTTCCGGCTGATGCCCGCGCTCATCGCCGTGCTGGTGGATTGCGGCGGTCTGCGCGCCGCCCTGCGGGTTAATTTCATACTCGCGCTGCCTGCCATGCTGGCCTTTTTTGTCATGTGTCTGGCCTTTCGCCGGGCACTTCCGTTTGCCTTGTTGGCGCTCTGCCTGCTGATAACCCAGCCGGTCTGGCAGTATCTCATTCACCTGCCGACCTCCGAAATGCTGCAACTGTTTCTCCTTAGCAGCGCGGTCGCACTGATTGTTGGTTCCCGCAATCCGCGGGACACCCTCCTGGCGGCCTGTTGTTTTTTTGGGGCCGTAATCAACCGGCTGACCTTTTTGCCGATGGGGTTGCTTCTGCTGGGCATATGGTCTTTCGAAAACCTGCTGGGCGCCGAACGGAAGAACGACGGGCACATCGTCATCATGGGCAGCGCGCTCCTGACCGGAATCGGGGCGAATTTACTTACCGCTCAAGTGACCATCGC
>RZZM01000476.1 GCA_009929845.1 Spartobacteria bacterium | reverse complement strand
TTGCAAGCCGGTCAATCACAAGCAGTGCGGCGTTGATATCCCGTACGGAGGGCATGGTCAGTCCTCCCTTCGGGATGCTGCTTGCGCCGGGACGGTGTTCCCATCCACGGCGGTTATTTCTTCCCGTGTTCGTTTGGGGTAGGGGCCAGGGGGAAGGCCTTCGTAGAGATTAATCAGTTCGACATCAGGCCCGTACAGATCGCGGCAGCGCGCGGTCATCTCCTCAATAGCGCAGTCGGTGGAGAGGATGATGGTGTCATCCTCATTGGGGCGCCACATCGACGGCGGCAGGGGAAAGAGATTCCAGACCGGATCAATCACGGGGGCCCGGTCATCCAGGATGAGACGCACATCAGGGCCATCCACATTCTTCGTCATCATTTCCAGCCAGGCGGTGTGCTTGCCGGCCCCGAAGAGCATGGCCGTCCTGCGGTATCCGTTCGGATGGGTGCGCAGGAGGGACCACTGACGGATGATGTGGTTTTCAATGAGCTGGCATACAAACGGGTGCGCCCCGGGGGTCGTGAAATGCCCCAGCAGCAGGTCCATGGCGTCATAGAGCGTTGTGCCGAATCTGTCGGGCCGCGTGATGACGGGATAAAGGATGTGGTAGGCCTTGTCGTATTCGCGCATCGCGCACAGGAAGCGCACATAGGCGGACAGCGCGGACCAGGTTTGCGGATTGATCTCAAAGGCGGCCCGGTAGTACTTGCCGGCCTTTTCGAACGGGTGCAGATCGGCCATGGTATCCGCGAGCAGCAGGGTCACCTCCTGGCGGAAGCGATTCAGATAGGAGTCCGGGATGTCGGAATAGATGGGAAAAAAAGTCTCCAGGGCTTTTGTCAGGGCATGGATGGCCGCCTCGGGGTTGGTTTCGCGCAGGTAACGCGCCTGCCAGCGCACCGATTCAATATCCATCTCGCGCGCCTTCGCATAGGCCGCGCGCGCTTTGTCGGGTTCGCCGACGTCCCGGTACAGGGCCGCCAGGTAGATGTGGTGCGAACTGGTCAGGTCTTCCTGCGTCTCGATGTGCCTGATCGCGTCGTCGAGGCGTCCTTGATCAAGCAGCTCTCGCGTCTCGAATGAAAAGGCGGCTGATTCTTTTTTGGGAGAGGCGGACGGTTCGTTGTGCGGGGTTGTTACAAGGGTCTCGCCGTGGCGTTTGAGAAAGAGCTTTTCGGCCCAGTCATAGAACTCGATATCCAGGGCGTTCCGCTCGCGGAAGGCGTCCTCTTCGTCGGGTTCGATGTCGTCTTCGGCCAGGGGGGTGACATTTTGGGCCACGGACTCTGGCGGATCAAGGTCGAGTCGTTTGAAGAGGAGCGAGCAGAAATCATCAAAGTGATCAATCAGGCCGAACATGTAGTAGCCGTTGAGCAGTCGTTCGCGGGCGAGTTCGATGCTGCCGTTTCCGAGCCATCCGACCAGGAAGTTGTGTTTGTAGCCCTGCATGAAGTCCTGCATCGAGGTCCAGAGGGCGTAGCGTGAACGTCCGAAGCGGTAGGCGGAGGCAAAACGCTGGAGAGGGTGACGGAGGATCGTGATGTAAAAGATATGGTAGGCGGGTGGGAGCATCTGGTGCATGCCCCAGGCGGTGTGGCCGCCGATGGCGATGCGGGGCCGCTCCTCGGTCGTCAGGCGTTCGTGCAATTCCCGCCACGAGCCCAGGTAGGTCGCGTCGTAATAACAGGGCCCGAATTGCGTCTTGAGCATGTGCAGAAACGAGGTCCCGGCGCACTTGTGGATGTGATTGAACACAAGGGCGTTCTTTCCTTCGCTGAAGGATTGCTCACTCTTGTATGTGGTAAGTTGTACCGTCATGGCCTCTACTCATTGCTGGCGGCATGTTGCCACTTCTGGAGGAAGTTGTCAGCATCCATCCGTTGCCAATTCGCCACATTCAACGGTTCGCGCGCCACGATGAAACTGTGGCGCTGGCCGTGACGCGGGGGACTGGTTTCCCGCCATTGCGGATGATCGGGTTGCTGCTCCGGGCGGTAGATATGCGTGAAGCCGGCCTGCTGAAAGAGTCGCAGCAGGGCGGGAAAGGTCGGAATGGCGGTAACGGGCGCGGTGTTGTGCGCGGCGCCTTCCTTTTCGTTGAAATAATAAGCGGCCATGGCGTGGCCGGCGGCGACGCGCGTGGAGACGATCCCGACGCGCCCGATGGCGCGGCTCAGATGGCGGATGGTTTGCAGCGGCGATTCGAGGTGGTAGAGGATGCCGAACATCAACACCAGGTCGCAGGGCGTTGCATGGGCAAACGGGGCATCGAGGTCCACCCGCTCGAAGGTGATGCGCGGGTAGCGCTCGCGACATACCCGCAGGTTTTCTTCGCGTAAATCCGTGCCGGTAACCTGGAACCCGAGTTCCGCCAGCACGCCGGAAAAATGGCCGCCGCCACAACCGACATCCAGCGCGGTGCGCAATGCGTTTCGTATGGGCAGCGCCGCCACGACCGCACGCAGCCAGGCCTCGCGCGCGGCGCTGATGGCGGCGTACTCGGGCGTATCAAATTCTATGGCGGCGGGCATATTCATTTTCGCTCCAGCAGCAGGGCCCGATACGGGTGGTTGATGGCGCTGGCCACCCGGTGTATGGGCAGTGTCAAATCGGGCGCGGGTTGTCCGTCAATGTGGATTTCATACATCGACACCCCAAAACGTTCGCGGTCGATGATGTCAAGGACCCGCGAACGGAAGGCATATAGGTCATAAATCCGCGCAAAATTCCCGCTGCCGTTCCCGCCGGGCAGGGCGGCGGTCGGATCAATGAGGTATTGCGCGCAGGGATCGCTGTGATAGCCAAAAGAAAAGGCGTCGGTGAGTTCAATATATTCGCTCCCCAACAGAATCGGCAGAATGACACAACGTCCGTCAGGGGCAAGCAGCCGCTGGACTTCTTCGATAAAGTGCATGTCCGCGTTTTCCTGAAAATGCTCAAAGGAGTGGTGGCAACTGATTTTATCCACGCTGCCATCGTCAAGCGGGATCTCGCGCACATCGCATTCAATGCATTCCACGCCTTCAACCCGCGCATCCTCAAAGCCTTCCGGAAAGACCAGGTCTTGTAGAATCTTGCGTTGGCAATCCAACTCGCCGAGATAGCTGAATTGCCCGCCGGCCGCATCAAGCAGAACGTCGTTCTCGTTGGGCATCAGCAGCTCGTGCGTGACGTAAAATTCAATGGTTTTCTTGTGCCGGTAATCACCGGAGACATGATGGGGATAAAAGGTGGCCACCCAGTTTTTGAGATTTTCCCCGTC
>RZZM01000475.1 GCA_009929845.1 Spartobacteria bacterium | reverse complement strand
CCAGCTCGTGGCATTTGTGGCATAGGCGCTGCCCAGCGTGTATGAGGTCCAGTAGACCGAGTTGGTGTCGCTGTCCCAGGCCAGCGATCCATTGTCGTCAAAATAGAGCAGGTACAGGGTCGCGTTGTTGGTCTGCCGGATCAGGAGCTGTTCCGAGGTGATGGAGGAGTTGACCGCGGTAGGATTGAAGTTGCCCATCCCTTCGATGGACCACAGCGTGGCCAGCGAGAATGGGGCGGGCTGGTCCGCCCGCAGGCGTCCCGATCCGTTATCCGTGAAGAACAGCACCCGCGCGTTGACCTTGGTCTTTCCGCCCTGCACAAAGGAGGTGTTGCCGCGCAGGAGAATTTCATCCTGCCGGTCCCCATTGACGTCGCCAATGGCGGCGACGGACCATTGGGTGGCATTGGTCGAGAAGTCCGCCCCGGCGGTCCAGGAGGTCCAGCACAGATCGTTGGTGTCCGCCCCGTTCCAGTACAAGTCGCCGTTGTCGTCAAAGTAGAGCAGGTAAAACCCGCCGTCGGTCTGATGGCGAATCAGGAGTTGCTGCGCGTTGCTGGATGAATTGACGGCATGGGTGTTGAAACGACCGAAGCCTTCGATGCCCCAGCGAGTGGCCAGTTTGAAGTCGGCGGGTTGATTGGTTGCAATGGTTCCGGAGCCGTTGTCGTCAAAGAATAACACCTTGATCCAGGTCTTGGTTTTGCCGCCCTCGGAGAAGGTGGTGTCGGAGCGCAGGAGGATTTCGTCCATGCGGTCGCCGTTGACGTCGCCGATGGCATCGACCGACCACTCGCTCGCGTTGGTCGCGTAGGCGCTGCCGAGTGAGAAGGAGGTCCAGCAGACCGCGTTTGTATTGTAGCTGTCCCACCAGAGATCGGCATCGCGGTCGAGGTAGAGCAGGCAGAGCGTGCCCTGGGCGTCATGTAGCAGGATTTCTTCCCCGGCCTGGGCTGGATTGAATTCGCCGCAGCCTTCGATGGTCCACTTGGTGGCCAGGTTGAAGGCCGCGGGGAGGTCGGAGGTGTTGATCACGCCGGAGCCGTCGTCGCCAAATACCAGGGCGCGCGCCAGGGTTTTTTCCTTGGCGCCGCTGGTGAAGCTCTCGTTGCAGCGCATGAACAGTTGCTCCGGCAGCAGGTGCGGATAGGCCGCGGCCAGGTTCGTGCCGCTGGGTGGATCAATCCAGGTGATTCCGTCCTGGCTGACCCAGAAACGGTAGTAGCGGGTCTGGGCGCCGGACAGGCCGCTGTGCGTGCAGGTGGTGTTGGTTCCTGTGTAGAGCAATGTCCCTTCGCCGGTGGCGCCGGGATAGGCATTGGTGCTCCAACGGACCATCACGGTGCTGTTCGAGATGCCGGCAAACAGCGGGTCGGACCAGTAGAGGACAATGGCATTGGTGTGGGCCTGGGCGCCGAAGGTCTGTGCGCGCGGATCGATAACGGTGTAGCCGGCCGTGGCCTGGTTGTTGTGATCATAGTCCTCGGTGGTAATGCACTCGCTGTCCACAAAGGCCCGGCAGACGCGTGTGCAAGCCGTCGTGCCGACGCTCAGTCCCGTGAAGGTAACCTGGGTACTCTGCCCGGCGCCCAGCGCGCCGATCACACAGGAGGTGTCGCCGGCTGTTCCGCACACCGCCTGCGTGGCCATGTTGGCCCAGAGGGCCAGTGTTCCGGCATTGCCGGCCGTGCTGCCCCGATTACTGACGGTGACGCAGGCCGTGAAGGAATCATCCGCGTACAGGCCGTCGGATACGTCTGCCCATGCAGCGGAGGCGGGCAGTGACGTGCGCGCGTTGCGGTTCGGGCGTTCCCGGGTGTCCGTTTGCGCCAGAGGCGCCCCGGCATCGCCCCAGGCAATCAGTTCGCGATTGAGTTGAATATCATTGATGACAAAATCGAGGACCACGGTTCGACCGAGCAGCGTGTGCCATACGCCGCAACCGACAAACTGTCCGTTGGTGAAGCCCTGTATGAGCGTGGGCTCATCATAGTCCAGCAGGCCCGCGCCGCCCGTGCCCAACTGGCCGTGGCTGTTGCGGCCCCAGGCCTTGACGGTGCTGTTGGAAAGCAGGACCAGGGTATGCCAGTGGCCGACGGCCATCTGCGTAACATGCGTCAGGCCGGTGATGACCGTGGCCACATACCGTCGGTTATGATCGCCTGTACCGAGCTCGCCATACTCATTGCCACCCCAGGTCATGACCGTGCCGTTGGTCAGCAGGGCGGCCGAGTGAGTCAGGCCACCGCCGCCGGCACAGGCCCCGGCAAGATTAAGGACCGGCGCCGGGCTGTTCGTGCTGCGTGCGCTGTTGTGCCCCAACTGCCCATCGTTATTCAGTCCGCAGCTTTTGCCGGCGCCGTCTGTCAGTAGAAAGAGCGAATGATATGCGCCTGCCGCCGCGGCCGCCACATTACTCAATGCCGGAATCTGTGTGGGCCGGTTGGTATTGTGGCTGTGCCCCAGACCCAACTGTCCGCTGGTACCCTGCCCCCAGGCCTTAACCCGGCCATTGGTGAGCACGGCGAGGACATGTCCATAGCCGGATGCGATGGATAACACATTGGAAAGGCCCGGAACAGGGATAGGGCGGTTGGTCCAGGCTTGGCTGCCGTTCCCCAGTTGGCCGTATCTGTTTTCGCCCCACGCCATGACCGTACCATTGGTCAAAAGCGCCACGGCGTGGGAGGTGCCGCAGGCCAGCGCCTCGACGCCGCCGAGGTTGGGAATGGCCGTTGGCGTGCCGCGCTCCTCGTTGTCGCCCAGGCCCAGTTGCCCGGAAGCGTTATCGCCCCACGCCATGACGGTACCGTCCGACATGAGAGCCAGGCTGAACATCGCGCCGCCGCAGGCCTCCGTCATGTCCAGAATGCCTGGGATCGTGGTCAAATCATTGGTGTAAATGGTGTCACCAAGCGCTAATTGCTGCTCAAAATTCGAGCCGCAACCCCGCAGTTCAACCGTGGCATGCGCGGACGGTTGAAACACTACGCCAAAGGCAATTATTGCCACCAAGTGGACTTTGCTTGTTTTTCCATGCATCATGCTGCTCCATATGGTTTCTGTAACCTGCACTACACTATATGGAAGTGCTGTTAGCAACATGTTTGCCATACAAATACGGGGACAGAGAAGCAAAATTTCCTGTGGAAAGTGGCGAAAAATGAAGAAAGGTAAAAAAGACGGAATTTTCGCCACCAAACGCAAAAACTACTAAAAAAAATGGAAAAAACGCTATTCCCCGTTCAAACATGCCATTATTGGCC
>RZZM01000474.1 GCA_009929845.1 Spartobacteria bacterium | reverse complement strand
GATCGACAATACCGCGGTCCTGGCCAACCGCGCGCTGCGCGGCGGCGGCATCTGGGCCGTGGGCGGCACCGTAAGGAGCTGTACGGTCATCGATAATGCAGCCGAAGGCTTTGCCACCTACGCCGGGGGCATGTATGTCACCAATAACGCCGTGCTGGTGAACAATATCATCTACTACAACACGGCCAACAGCGACCCGAATATCCGACTCGACAGCGATGTCTATTCCCTCTACTTCTCGTGCACCCCCGTGCCTCCCACCAATCCCGCCGGCTCCGGAAACATCACGGCCGCTCCGGGACTCCTCGATTTTCCGGACTCCGCGCATGAGTACCACCTGGCGTCGAATTCGCCCTGTCGCAATGCCGGTAATAATTATGCGTGGATGACAACGGATATTGATGGGCAACCCCGCATCCAGCAGGGCCTCGTGGATATGGGCGCCGATGAGTTTGCCCCCATCCCGGGCGGGTTCAATGCCGCCGCGGGCGCAAACGCCACTGTGGGCGAAGGCCGCCCGGTCTCGTTCAACGCCTCGGCCAGCACCGGCGGCGGGGGCTCGCCCCTGCGCTACCGATGGGACTTCGGGGACGGCTCCACCCCAGGCGACTGGCAAACCACCCCCACCGCGGAACATACCTACGGCAGCGCGGGTGTTTACACCAGCAAACTTATCGTGGTCAATAATGTCTCGCTGGATACGGATACCCGCATTGTCACCGTAACCAATGTGCCCCCCATAGTGAACGCGGGCGGGCCCTACTCCACCTACCTGAATGTCCCTCTCACCATTGCGGTCTCCGCCATCGCCACCGGCGACTACAACGTCCTCAAGTACCGTTTTGATTTCAACGGTCAGGGCTGGGGCGCCTGGAACACCGCTGCGTCAAGTAACTGGACCTACAGAACAACCGTCGGACAAACCAACGTATATGTGCAATGCGGAAAATTCATGGATTTCATGGACCCCTACCCCGCCTCGACCGGCAGCGCCATCGCCGTGGTCACGGTCCTGTCGAACCTGCCGCCTGTCATCACCGCGTTACGCGTGGCCCCCGAAGAGAACTGGTTGGACACCCCCCTGCTGGTCAGTGTCACCGCGCACGATCCAGACACCAACGGCCTCCTGCGCTACAGTTACAACTGGTCGGGCGCCTGGTCCGGCTGGGGCGCCTCCAGCAATATGTCCCATACCTACACGAACGGCGGTGCGCAGACTGTGCAGGTACGGGTGCGCGATGACCTGGGCACAAGCACCGTGGAACAGGTCGGCATGCACATCATCGTTGCCGAGGCGCAAGGGATCACTCGAAGCAACGGTCATCCGAATATTTCCTGGTCTGTGGCCTCCAACAGAACCTACCTGGTGCAATGCGCGCAGGATATCACCCTTGGCGCATGGAGTAATGTCTCCACCGTGATCACCACCTCCCTGAACACCCTTGACTTTCTGGTTACCAACAGCGCCCCGAACGCGATTTACCGCTCGGTGTTGACTCCATGAGGCGTAGAAAGGAAAATTCTGCCTTTTTTGAAGGAAATTGACAAAAAATGCGAAAAAAATACAAGGGTTGCCCTACATGTGCCGATGAAAGAGGTGTAGTATAGTTTTGTACAATCACAGGTTGAAATTGCTGATGAAAAAGATAGCTCCATATCTTATGGTGGTTTGCGCAGGCGGTCTGGCCTGTTTGTGCGAGGCCACGCAGCCAACCGACTGGGCGCGTTATGAGTGCATCGTAAACCGCAATCCCTTTGGCGCCAAACCTGAACCGGCCCCCGCGGAAGCGCCCGCCCCCGCGCCCCAGGTGAACCACTTTCAAGACCTGCAGATTACCGCGCTGATTGTCGGCGATAGCGGAACAAAAGTGGGCTTCGTCGACAAACGTACCCAGGAAGCCTATTTTCTTTCCAAAGGACAGTCGGAAAGCGGCATCCAACTGGTGGAGGCCGATTTTGACGCGGAGAGCGTCCTCCTCCGGCGCAACGGCAGCGAACAATGGGTCAGTATGCCGTTGTCTTCCGTCGCCCCACGCAAATCAACGCCCCTGGACGCCCTATCCCTGCCCGAGATATATTCGCCGCAGAATATTGCATCCCCCACTCCGCCCAATACACCGGTTGCAGGGGCCGCCACCCCCAACCAAACAGAAAGCGCGGCGGCAACATCAATCGATGCCCGTATGCACGAACCGCGTGAAGCCCGCACGGAACGAAAAAAGTCCGATTCAACAGACAAACAGGCATCCAACGAAAAAAACCGGACCTCCGCAAGCGATACGACTTCCACCCTGAGCACCGGCGCGCAATACAACGACAGCCTTACCAGGGTGTACGCCTCCAGCGATTACCAGGTGCAGCAAAATGAAGATGGCTCCTATAAGATCACAACCAAGGATGGCAAAACACTCACCCTACCCGCCGCCGAAGAAGGCGCCCTCTATATCCAAACCGCCGACGGCATTGAATGTCCGGTTGTCGCCGTTGATGGAAACGCGGCGATCGGCATGATTGATGACGACATTATCCTCTTTGTCGACGAGGATGGCGAGGAGACCACCATTGTCTCGCAGGCCCCGAAGACCGAAGACGAAACCGACACCGGCCCCACCGCGGCACAGCTCGCCATGAACGACCTCGTCCCGACCGACGCGGCAACCGTCTCCACCGTCTACAGTTCGCCGGATAGCAAGTACCAGATCGCCTACAACCACGATACCGGCAACTATGCCCTGGCCACACCGGACGGCATCTATAAATTCCAGGCCTCGGATCAACCCTCCATCATCAACCTGCCCGGCGATATCAAACTCCAGGTCATCGCCAGCGGAGAAGGCATCGATGTCATACAACTTCCCGGAGACACCCTCGCGCTGCTGAATACCGCAAACGAATCGGATACAGAGGAAACCGAAGAAGAGGTTGTTGACATCATCCCCTTGTCCCCACAACCGGAAAACCCCACGCCCACGCTGACAGGCGATGGCTCAACCGGCGGCAACAGCGACGGCGGCGACGACACAAATCAGCAAGTCACCCAGGAAGACACCGGAGGCGGCGCGGAAATCATAGAGACCGACCTGGACCCGACAGACGTAGAAAAAGTAACCGAGCCGGAAGATGAGATCAAAATTATCGAAGAAATTGACCCCGGACCCGGAACGGAAAAGGAAGAAGAAATCGAACCGGATGACGGTCGCCCGGAAAACATCCCCCCCCACATCTGGGCCATTATGCAAAAAGCCGACCCCTCCATGGCGGAAGAACGCGA
>RZZM01000473.1 GCA_009929845.1 Spartobacteria bacterium | reverse complement strand
GGTGTCACGTGAACTTCCACGAGGTAAGGAGTTCTGAGTTTTACGGTCACTCGCTGTTTTCCGGCGGGTCTTTTTGGGTCCCCGGACTGCACAAGCACCACGCGAATAAAACCCCCGTCCGAGGGGTACATTTTTTCACAGCAGGCTGAGCAGGACGACGGCTCCGAAGGTGGTCAGGATAATGCCTTCGATGCGGCGTAAGAGGGTGAAGTCGGGATGCGCGAACCGTTCGCGGAAGATACTGCTGATGGTACACAGTCCGAACCACCAGGTCAGGGAGCCGAGCAGGACCCCCCCGATCAGATAGACGTCGCGCATACCGCGGGTACCCACCTGGGTGAACCCGAAGGCCGCGAATAATGCGGCAAAGGCAAAGAAGGTGACCGGATTGCAAATGGTAATCAGAAAGGCCTTGCCAAATGAGGTGAATTGATTGAATGCCTCTTCCTTCTCGTCGGCGCTTGCCTTGAAAAATATAAAGCACAATCCGAAAATCAAAAGCAGGACGCCCCCACTCACACGAAAGAACTTTTCCCGCTCGATCAGGAAATTGGAAACTACTGTGAGTCCCAGCGCCGCGATGGTGGCATACATGCTGTCAGAAATAGCCGCGCCGGCGCCGGTGACAAAGCCGTGCCGCCGGTTTTCCCTCAATGTGCGATGAATACACATCATGGCCACCGGCCCCACAGGCGCCGATGTGAGCATGCCGATCATCCAGCCCTTCAACAATATTACCAAGTCTTTCATTTTTGCCGAAAATGTAACAGGAACTATTCAGAAAGCAAACAGCTTTGTATGGGGCCTATTAAATATTTAATGGCGGGCCGGCGGGCCTCCGACCAGGCGCAATCGTCCGAGGCGTCCTTTGTCCACCTCGGTTACATAGGACCAGTTGATTTTTGCGGTGGCCTCACGGACGGCGTCCACGGTATGCACGGCGATTGTGCCGCAGAATTCATCACCGGGTTCCGGGTTGGGCATGTTCAGGAAGGACCAGGGCACGGCGGCTTCGATGGTGTACACCGCACCGGCATCGACCTCTCCAGTTGTCGCGGCGGCCTTCACGCCGGGAGGGACGGTCTTCTGGAACCAGGCGTAGGATTGTACGCCGACATGGTCCGGCAGGATACTGAAACCGATCTGGTAGTCGCTTTCGTTCCCCCAGGAAAAGCCATCGCATGCCGGGTCCACAAACAGTTCCACGGCGTCATCCTTGTACAACTCGTCGGCGGGCTGTTCCATCACCAGTTCGTCTTCCAGCACATTGATTCCCAGGTACAGGTAGTCCTGATCCCAAGCCAGCGCGAACGCGGCTTTCAGCCCGAACCCCGCGGGCGGTGCGCCCGATTCCGCGTGCGAGGGGAATTGGATGTGTTCTTTCCCGGTGGCGCCGACGACCTCCCATGTACTGAAATCGCCATCCATCACCGGCGGTGTGACCATGAAGGGGACATCCATGACGCGAATCTTCTGCGGCACGGGCACGTTGGCGCCGATGCCGGGCATGAAGACAGAGACATTCGGACCGCCCTCGGGCGAGGCATAGTCGGGGATACGGGCCTGCGCCTGGCGCACTTTATCGCAGGAGGCTACGAGGGTACGGATCATGTCATCGCGCAGGAAGTTGGCCAGGCTCAACAGGATCATGGACTGATCGGCAAAGCGATAGGCGTCGGCAACCTGCCCCGACGTGACATCCAGGCTGTCGCGGAAGCCGTACGCATGGGCGTTATCGCCGTCGGGCAGGGGGGCGCGGACCCCGTGTTCTTCAAGGGCCTTGAGGTTGGCGACCACTTCCCGCGGATAGGTCGCCAGGGCCAGCGCGGAGGCATGGGGCGCGACAATGGATTCCGTCAAGGCCCCCCACCCCAGGAACCCGCCTTCGGGGGACAGGCAGGCGGACACGCCCCAGACATCCTGCGAAGCAAGGCGGGCCTGCTCCAAATTCGCGTAGGCATAATTGGCGGCGGAGCGTCCCATGAAGGTGTTTTCTTCAAACAGGAAGATGCCGGGCAGATACTGCATGTACATGCCGCCGCCTTCCGTGCCGGGCGTGAGGTAGCGCACCTCGTATGACGTCATCAGATCGCGGTTCAAGCGGTCCCACACCTGCACCGGCGCCCGGCCCGAGGCGATGGCCATCAGGACGGCCAGCCGCCCGTCACTGCCCAGCAGGTCGACGCGCCACTGTCCGACCGGCGCCCCGACGCCCGGCTCCACGCCACCGTACAGCAGGCCGCTTTCCGGATCATACAGCGCATTCCAGTCCATCGCCTCCAGCAGCGCATTGCAGGATTCGCGCAACGCCGGAAACGCGGCGGCCACCGTGATAAGGCCTGCCGCCAGAATTCCGTTTTCCACCGTGGCAATAACAGCGCCCTCGACGGCCTTGCCGGCGGCCACCTCGAGCCGGCTGCTGAAAAATCCGTTCCAGGCCGCCTGTTGTTGCAAGCGCGTGATGACGCCCGCCGCAAGCGCCGCGCCCTCTTCCGCGGAGATCAGTTCCATGCCGGACGCCGCCGCGATATCCGCCAGGTAGAGCCCGACTGCGCCCAGCGAGGTTTCCGGCAATTGTTCACTGGTCTCCCAGGGCAGGCCGGACTCTGGATGCACAAGCGCCTGTATACCCGCCCAGGTGTCCCGGGCGAGCCCTTCCAGATACGCCTCATCCGCGGGATCAAGGTCGCGCGCAGTGGAATGAAAACCGCATTCGATCATCGCACGGCGGATTTCCGGATTTTCCATAAACCATTTCCAGACGTTTCCGGTGCGCAGGTTTTCGATGGCGATCATGGTGGCCCCGACATCAATGCCGATGTAGGAGGCCGCGGACCAGCCGGTGTGCGGATTGAAGGCGTCGATCAAGCCATACTTGCCCCAGCCCAGTCGGTAGTGGCGGGTGTATACCTGCTGCATCACGGGGATGGTGATCTCCGGGTCGAAGGCGATGGACCCGCCCGCCGAACACGGCACAATGGTGCCGTCGATCGGATACTCCATGGTGGGCGGCGGGCCGCCCCACACCATGTATTTTTCAGGGCCCTTGGAGGCGGTCACGCCCCACAGGTTCTCGCTGTACAGCGGAAATTGTTCGTTGAGCGACAGGCAATAATCACGATGAGCGCGCGTGGCCAATGCGGTATTGAGGAAATAATCAGCGTGGGCATCCCGCTTATCGCGGAAATCGACCCATCCATGTGAGTACTGGTGAAGAAACAGCGGCACGGCCTGGAGATAAATCATGCCGTTGTAGGAATAGGTCGGGCGACTCCAC
>RZZM01000101.1 GCA_009929845.1 Spartobacteria bacterium | reverse complement strand
CCTCTTTCGGGCGGGTCGCTGCTTGGCCCGCCGTAATATATGAAGGCGGGTCCTCAGCGTCTGGGCGGCGGACGGGGATGAAAAAAACGGGGGGAAACCGCCGATCTACTGTCGAACAGGTTGCTGTGTATCCGACATCGCCGGATCCAGCGTGCTGCGCTGGTATATCTTGAGGGCTTCTTCATAACGGTTGCCGTCGTTACGATGCCGCTCGGCGAGGTTCAATGAAAAGACCAGTTTCTCTTCGTCAGCCATCCAACGCGGGACGCGGGTGATGATGCGGGGACGCAGATGGACCAGTTTGAAATAGAACGGCTTGCCGGCAAAGGGGTCATCAGGCAGCGGGGCGCGGGAAACGCCCTGCACTTCGCTGATGCTGACCGGCCAACGACCGTTATTACTCCGGAACAGGGCCGCCATGGTCAGGATGTACAGCATGTCAAACTGCGCCTCGGCCAGCTTGAAACGCTGATACACCTTCTCCATGCTCGGTACCAGCAGCGGAATCAGGGGATTGACGCCGGGGGCGTCCTCGTTGTCCTTCATTTCATTCTTTTCTTCGTCCAACTGGCGAAGGATCGTGATGGCCTCGCTGTAGGGTTCCTCGACGGCGTTGGCGAGGCGGATCATGCGCGCCTCATAATTCATCACCCAGTCCTGGAGACGCCGCTCCTTACGTTCGGGGCTGAGGGTGACGAGTTTGTCAATGGCGGGTTTTCGGGTGGCGCGACCGTATAGCATCGCCAATTTTTTTTCGACCTGTGCGGGGTCTTCGAGCAACCAACGTCCGAAACGTCCGCCCTCGGCATTGAGATAGGCCCCCAAATGAAAAACGGGTGATTGTACCCGCCGAAAGAAATCCACCAGGATTGCCACGGAGGGCGCGGAGGGATCGCGGGACATGAAACCTTCCATGTCACTGACGATCATCTGGAGCATCTCGGCAGCCCGAAGTCCAGAGGAAAGATTGTTGTCCTGATCAAGGTTATGCGCCAGTTTCAGCAGGCTGTAATATATCCCGGCCACGCCCTGGAAGTTCTCGGCGTATTCATAGGCACAGGCGACGGCCAGTCCGTACTGCGTGAGCGCGGACATATAGGGCAGATGTTCCAGGTTAAGGAACGGGCTGTTGCCCCTGCGCACGGCAAAATCACAATTCGGCTTGAGGGCGCCGTCGGCCAGGGCGGCGATCACCGCGCGTTCCCCCAGCAGCCATTGCGCGATATCCGGACGAACCGAAAAAAAACGCGGCGGCAATTCAACAATGACGGTGTTGACAAACTGGGCGATCTCGAGTTCTTCAACGGTTCGGGGGGTGCGCATCAACGCGGACGCTTTCCAGTAGTCCAGGGCGGCGTTATCCCCGGCCGGCCGTAATTCCTGGGCGCGGACGCACGTCCCTGTGATGAAGAGCCCGGCGGCCAAAATCCCGTGTATCCATGTGTCTCTCTGTCTACTCATACCTTGCGCTCACTACAAAAAACCATTATCCGATTTCAACCGGCGTCAGTGTACAGGCATACGCGGATAAAATGCAATGCGTCATTCTACTGTTTCCAACGGGGCGTGGACACGCTTGCGGATGCTGTTCCAGTATTCGATCCGGCTCACCTGTTTGAGCGTTGGTTCGTACGCGGCGTCAATCACGGCATTGGAAAGCAGGTATTCGAAAATAACCTCAGCGGCGATGCGGTGTCCGATTTCATTGGGATGCCCGTCGATCCCTGGCACAGCCGTCAACCGGTCGGAGGTCTTATTGATGTAGTGCGGGAGCAGGTCCAGATACTGTATGCCGAATTCGGAAAGCGTATTACCAATCACGGCATGGATATCCGTGAAGGGGTAGCGTTCTTCGTCCAGGTCCGCGTGCAGCATCGGAAAGATAACCGCGATAAAATCGATGCCCCGTTCGGCGCACACGTCCTGAAAGTACTTGATGGATCGTTTGAACAACCGGAAACCCCTGTAATCAGGCGCAAACAGCTTCCTGAAATAGTCATTTTGCGCCTTGCGGGTGCGAACGGTTTCCTTTTTCTGGTAGAGCCATGACACTATTTTCGACCTGCGCAGCCATTTTGCGACACGGGGCGGCGGGATGCGTGGCAACCGTTCTTCGCGCCATTGCGTCAACTGCTGCTTGTTCTCGAAGTCTTCGGCGTCGTTGAGGCAGATGCCCAGAATAACAATATCGGGGGAAATCTGCAGCGCGCTGCGCAGAAAGCGTTTCTGGTGCTTGGTGCAGGTGCCCGCCAGGGCGTAGATATGGACTTCCGCGGGACGGACGCCTTCGTTCATGTTCAGGAGTGCCTCCAGGCGCATGCCATAGGTGTCGTACGGCTGCACCTGCGCCCCTTCAGTGATGGAATCGCCAATAACGGCAATGCGCAACGGCGTTACATCCGGGGTTGTCCACGGGTGAAGACGGGGAATGGCCGGCGGATAAAAGGTCAGACTGCGATCAAAAATCGGATTGTCCTTGATGTGCGCTTCTGTTTCGTCTTCCGGCCAAAGACGCATACCGACTTCAACCGCTACGAGCGCAACGATCACGGAAACAACCACCAATAGCCCGCGCATTATTATCTTTTTGCCATTCATCGACACTTTAGACTCCTTTTTTTGCCGTCCGTCTAGCTAACATACCCCGCGCCCCGGCACAACCGTCTTTCGCATAAAAAGTGCATTTCCATGCTTTTCGTTTTAAAGAAACCTGCTAGTCTATTATTTAGATACGTTGGCACCAATAGAAAGGCCAGGCAGTGACAAAACAAGGCAGACCCTTTACATCACACGTAAAAATGATGGTCATGACATTGACCGTCCCGCACTATGGCCGCTGGTTTTATCAGCGGGAAATACAGATGATTACCGGGATCGCTTATACCCCGGTGCGCGCTGCGCTCATTGATTTGGAGGCCTTTGGACTATTGAAGAAGCGCACACACGGGAACCGACAGTACTATATGGTGAACAAGGATTTCCTGATGTATGAAGAGTACCGCAGCATTGTCCTGAAGACCACCGGCCTGGGCGACCACCTGCGCTGGAGGGACCGGGGTACGCAAAAGAAGATTGCCACCGCGTTCGTTTATGGCGCATTTATCTCCGGGGACGAAACCACCGAGACCCCCATTCAGCTTTGCTGCGTCGACACCATGGACAACGTCCTGTTTGATGACGCGATTGCCACGGCGGTTAAACACACAGAAAAAGAGTTCGATTGCCTGCGTATGACCCCCGACCACTTCAAACAGCGTGTGGCCGACCGGGATGAAACCATCCTTTCCATTATCAACGCCCCGAAGGTACACCTCGTCGGAAACAAGAAAAATCTGGCCGCCCTGCTCTGACACGGACGGGCCCTGTAGAGAATTTCAAATGAACGCAGTTATTATTGGTGATGGCGGCTGGGGCACGGCCTTGGCGCTGGTGTTGCACAACAACGGGCACCGCGTATCCGTGTGGGGCCCCTTTGAGGAATATACCCGACAGGTCCGGACGCAACGGCAGAATACAAAGTTCCTGCCGGATATACCGCTGCCTGACGACATGCTGTTCACCTCCGACAGGGAAGAGGCTGTCGCAAACGCTGATATGGTCGTCATCGCGACCCCTTCACGCTTCTATGCCGATGTGGTCGGTTCGTTCAACGGGTTGATCACCCCGCGCATGCATGTGGTGAGCGTAACCAAGGGCCTGGACAAGGACTCCCATGAACGGATGACCGAGCTGGCGGAGCGCCTGCTCGAACGTGACGTGGTGGCCGCCCTGTCCGGCCCCAGCCACGCCGAAGAGGTGGCGCGCAATATCCCCACGGCCGTGGTCATCGCCTCGCGTGATCCGAACGACGCGGCGTTCCTGCAGGACGCTTTCAACGGCGGCACATTCCGGGTATACACGTCGGATGACGTGGTGGGCGTTGAACTCGGCGGAGCATTGAAAAATGTGATTGCCATCGCGGTGGGCGTCAGTGACGGCATCGGATTCGGCGACAACACACGCGCGGCCCTGATCACCCGCGGTCTCGCGGAAATAAGCCGCCTGGGAGGCGCCATGGGCGCGCAGATGGAAACCTTTGCCGGGCTCAGCGGCATGGGCGACCTGATCGTCACCTGCACCAGCCGCCTCAGCCGTAACCGGGGCGTCGGGGAACGCCTGGGACGCGGCGAAACCATTGATGATATCCTGGGCAGCATGGAACAGGTGGCCGAAGGCGTCTGGAACGCCGCCAATGCGCACGCGCTGGCCGCGCGCAAAGGCATCGAGGCGCCCATTACCCATGAAGTCAACGCCCTGCTCTACAAAGGCAAGGACCCGCGCGAGGCGGTGCACAGCCTGCTGGCGCGCGATCCGCGCCCGGAACGTGACTGAGCATGGCCCCGCATTCCACACGCTCGGACGATGACAGGCAAGCGGGCATCATCCTCTCCGCCGGGGCCTCTACGCGCATGGGCGCCCCCAAAGCCCTGCTGTCCTGCAGGGACGGATACCCTTTGATCCTGCACCAGGCGCGACTCCTTCTCGAAGCAAACCATGATCCCGTCTGCCTGGTATTCGGCGCGGGCTACCCGGATATCCTCGCTAACCTCTCAGCCCTTCCCTATGTCACCCTCGATATCCAGGAGGGCATCCGCTCCCTTGCTTTCACGCATAACAACCAATCTTACCCCTGTCTACTGGGCTACAATCCCCGATGGGCGGACGGACGTTTTACCTCAGTACAAACCGGGCTGACCCTGGTCTTTGACGACCCGACCGTTGCCGGATGCACGATACTGCCGGTCGATACGGTGGGCATTGCCGTGGACACCCTTCGGGACTTGCGCCATGAAGCGCAACGGATACGTCCCCAAGCCCTTCGCCCGGTCTGCAAAGATCAAAAGGGCAAGGTCATCTGGCTCTCCCGCCCCCTGGGCCAGGCGCTGTTGACGCTACCGCCTATCGACACCCGCCTCGACCAATGGCTGGCCGACCGGGAAACCCCATGGGCAACAAACGACACCCGCATGCTGAACAATATCAACACCCCCGCGCAATGGTCTGAATATAACAGCGGACAGCTATTTTAGGGCCCTGTTTAAAAATCTGTGGTTAGCGTTTGGTTTTCGCGCGTCGGCTCCGTATACTGCCGCAAAACGCACAGATTGGCATCATGTTCAACGACAGGTTACAGATAAATAGAAAAGTATACAAGGTCACGGAAATCACCCGTCACATCAAGACGATCCTTGAGGACGAGGTGGGTTCGGTTTGGATCGAGGGTGAGTTGTCCAATGTAAGTCGGCCAGCCTCCGGGCATATGTATTTTTCGCTCAAGGACGCCACGGCGCAGATCAAGGCGGCGTTCTTCAAAGGCAGCCAGCAGGGGCTCGATTTTGCACTGCGGGATGGCCTGAAGGTCCGGGTCTACGGGAATGTCACGGTCTACGAGCGCACCGGCCAGTACCAGATCATTGTGCGCAAAATGGAAGAGGCCGGCAAGGGTTCCCTGCAGGAGGCCTTTGAAAAACTTAAGGCCAGGCTTGGCGGGGAGGGGCTGTTTGATGCCGCGCGCAAGAAACCGATTCCGCAATTGCCGCAATGCGTCGGGGTGGTCACCTCCCCGACCGGGGCGGCCATCCGCGACATCCTCAATGTCATTTCAAGGCGGTTCCCGAATCTTCACATCCTGATCGTTCCCACGCGGGTGCAGGGCGAAGGGGCCGCGGCGGAAATCGCGGCCGGGATTGACCTGCTCAACGAGCATGGAAAGGCGGACGTGATGATCGTCGGGCGCGGGGGCGGCAGCATGGAGGACCTCTGGTGCTTCAATGAAGAGGTCGTGGCCCGGGCCATTGCCCGTTCGACGATACCGGTGATCTCCGCCGTCGGACATGAAGTGGATTTCACCATCAGCGATTTTGTCGCCGACATGCGCGCCCCCACCCCGTCCGCCGCGGCGGAACTGGTCGTCGCGCAGAAACATGAGTTTGAGGAACAGCTCACGGCCTACACCCGGCGGCTGGTTCACATCATGCGCAACCGCCAGCTCGAATTGCGCAACCGTTTCATTAAGGCCGCGCAGAGTTATGTATTCAGGGAACCGCGCCATTTGGTGCAGCAGTACGCGCAGCAAGTGGACAGTTTGCAGATGCGCCTGAACCAGTTGCTCCGGGAACGGCTCCACCTCCTGCAACGCCGTTTTGCGCAGGCGCGCGACAGCTATGTGTTCAAGGAACCGGCTCATCTGGTCCGACAGCATACGCAGGCCGTCACCACCTGCCGTGCCCGAATGCTCAACGCCTTCCGTGCCGTAATGCAGAAAAAGCAGCAGCAACTTCGCGCCCTTGACTCGCAGTTGCGCCTGCTGAATCCCTACGCTGTACTTGACCGGGGCTACAGCATCACCCGCGACAGCGCGGGGCGCGTCATCAGGGATAGCGACGGGGTTGAACAAGGCGCCGCCATCATCACACGACTTGCCAAAGGGATGATAACATCCAGGGTCGAACAGACGAACAAGGAGACATTACATGGCTGAGAGAAAAGAGAAACCCGGTGAGCAGGCAGGGTTCGAGCAATCGCTTGAGCACCTGGAAAAAATCGTGGCGGACATGGAAAGCGGCACGCTGAGCCTCGAAGAGATGACCACCCATTTTGAAAAAGGAACGGCACTGGTCAAGTACTGCTCCGATAAACTCAACGAGGTAGAACGCAAGATTGAATTGCTGGTCAAACAGGGTGAAAAGACGGTAACCGAACCGTTTGAAACGGGAACGGACGGCGGGAAAGACCCCTTCTAATCATTGGCGCATATGAAACAGATTCGCCTGGACCAACTTATTGTCCAACTGGGACTCACCGAAAGCCGTGAAAAAGCCCAACGCCTTATCCGCGCCGGGGAAGTGCTGGTGGACGGACATCCGGCGACAAAACCCGGACACACCTACCCGGCGGATTGCGCCGTGGTCGTCAAGGAACAGGAACGCTTTGTCAGCCGGGGCGGCCTGAAACTGGAAGGCGCGTTTGACGCCTTTAATCCGGAGGTCACCGACTGTGTCTGCATGGACATCGGCGCCTCTACCGGCGGGTTTACCGACTGCCTGCTGCAACACGGCGCGCGGCGGGTCTATGCGATTGATGTAGGCAAGGGACAACTGCACTGGAAACTAAGGACGGACGACCGGGTCGTGGTCATGGAAGGGGTCAACGCGCGTTATTTGACATCCGACATGATTCCCGACCAGCCCGCGGTGGCGACCTTTGACACCGCGTTCATTTCCTTGACGAAACTGTTGCTTCCTGTTACAGAGATTCTCGCGCCACACGGACATATTATTGCGCTCATTAAACCGCAGTTTGAGGCGGGCAAGGAGTTGGTGGAAAAGGGTGGCGTCGTGAGAGACCCGGCTGTTCATGAACAGGTCATTGAGCGGATTCGGGCCTATGGAGAAGAGCAGGCCGGACTGACCTGGCTGGGGGTATGCCCCTCGCCGCTGAAAGGTCCGGCCGGAAATATCGAGTTTTTGTCATATTGGGAGAAGAAATCATGAAAACGATCGGAGTGATTGCCAACTGCATAAAACCCATGACCCTGGACGCTGTCGCGCGGCTGGCCGCCAAGGCACAGGAACTGGGCGCGGAACTGGTTTCCTGTGATGACACCCCCGACATTCTTGACAAGGTGGAACGGGTCACCCGCGAAGAAATGCATGAGCGCATTGACCTGCTCGTGGCCCTGGGCGGCGATGGAACCGTCCTGCGCGCGGTGCGCGCCATCAGCGGCAGCAACTGCCCGATCCTGGGGGTGAATATCGGCAGCCTCGGCTTCATGACCAGCGTGCCGATTGAAGAACTCGAAGATGCCCTGCAATGCATCTACGAGGAGAACTACAGCATTTCCATCCGCAGCATGATGACCTGTCAGGTCAAGCGCGATGAAGTCATGCTGCAAACCTATGAAGCGCTCAACGATGTGGCGTTGGGCTGGGGCCTGTCCTCGCGGGTGGTGACCCTGGGCGTGCGTGTCAACTGGGAAGAGGTCACCTCCTTCGTATGCGACGGCCTGATTCTTTCCACCCCGACCGGCAGCACCGGCCACTCGCTCTCCGCAGGCGGCCCCATCCTGCATCCGGAAGCCTGCGATTTCGTCATGAGCATCATCTGTCCACATACCCTGAGCAACCGCCCGCTGGTCATTCCCGACAACTGTGAAATCGCTGTCGATGTTTTATCCGCGCCCAAAGAACTGCTTTTATCGGCGGACGGACAGGGACATATCCATATCCAAGAGGGGGACCGGGTACTGGTTGAAAAAAGCGTTAATGTCGCCCGCCTGATCCGCCTGCCCGGCCACAGTTATTTTGACCTCCTGCGGCACAAGCTGCACTGGCGCGGATCAAACGTGTAGCGCGTGGAAACGGCTTATACCGTCGGACGACCGGCCAACACCGCGTTCAGGACAGGTTTTAACGCCGAAAGCGTATAGGGCTTCTGGACGAATCCGGCCAGGCCCTGCCCCACGAACTGCTGGGTGACTTCCTGTTCGTTGTAGCCGCTGGACATGATAACACGCACATCCGGCTTGATTTTTTGCAGTACCCGGAACGTCTCGGAACCATCCATCCGCGGCATGGTCAGATCAAGGAGCACACAATCAATTTCATCGGCCTGCTCTTCGAATATCCGCAAGGCCTCCGCTCCATCCACGGCCGTCAGCACCTGGCAACCCAGCTTTTCAAGCATGCGCCTCACCAGCACACGGACCGTCTCTTCATCATCGACCACCAGGACCGTCGTTTGCGCGCAAACAAGCGAAGCCTCCGCCGGGACATCCACTGCATCCTTTGTAACGTTCACGTTTTCAAGCGAGGGAAACAGCACCTTGATGCCGGTTCCGCGGCCCGGCTCGCTGTACACATGCAGCGCCCCGTGGTGCCCGCGTACAATACCCAGCACTGCCGCCATTCCCAGCCCGCGTCCACTGAATTTTGTCGTAAAGAACGGATCAAATAGCCGGGCCTGCGTTTCCGCATCCATGCCGCACCCTGTATCCGCCACCTCGATATACACATACATGCCATCCTGCTGATTGTCCTTCAGGAAAGATTTACTCAAATACGCCTTGTCACAATGCATGGCACCGGTAGTCACCGATATGGCCCCGCTTTGTTCGCCCACGGCCTCCGACGCATTAGTGATCAGGTTCATGATAATCTGCCGGATCTGCGTGGCATCCGCCTTGATGGCCGGCAGCCGGTCCGCCAGGTTGTACTTCAGGGTGATTTTCTTCGAGATGGAGACCTCCAGCATATGGGTCATCTCCGTGACCAGTTCGTTCAGGTCAATGGCTTCCACCACAAATCGGCCTTTGCCGGAATAGGCCAGCATCTGACGGCACAAATCCGCCGCGCAGTTGGCGGCGGCGACAATTTCATTAAGGAAAGGGGAGGCCGGCGAGACCGGGGAAATGTCGCGCAGGGCCAGGTCGGCATTGCCCAGGATGGTCATGAGCAAGTTGTTGAAATCATGGGCAATGCCCCCGGCCAGGACACCCAGGCTCTCAAGTTTCTGGGTGTGCTGCACCTGCTGTTCGAGCATGCGGTGTTCCTCCTCGGCCTGTTTGCGCAGACTGATGTCCAGGAAAGTTCCCGCGGCATACAGGGGTTCGCCGTTTGGCCCCCGGCGTGTAATCCGGCCCCGGCCCAGCATCCATATCCAATGTCCATCCTTGTGGCGTATCCGATATTCGGCTTCCAACAGCTCCGTCTTTCCTGCCATATGGTTCTCGATACAATCCCGCAGTATCTTCACATCATCGGGATGCACCTGGCTCCACCATGTTTGTATATCCGGCTTGACCTCGCCGGGCGCAAAGCCCAGCGTCTGGGTCCATCGATCATTGTAATCGACCCGGTCTGACAGCATATCCCAATGCCATGTGCATAAATCCGCGCCCTGCAACACCAGCTCCAACTGTTCGCGGCTTTCCAGCAGCTCGACGCGGGCCTTCCGGCGCAAGGCAAGGTTCACAAGCAACCCAATGATTAAAGCCATTTGAAGCGCAAGAAATCCAAGGCCGATCCATATCCATATGCGGTAGCGCTTGTAGACAGACACCGGACGGTAAAGCAAATATGTATATGGCGGGATCGACGCCTCGGGGATGTTGAAATGTTCCACGACCCGCCAATCCAGGATGGGCACATTGGGACTTTGCATCTGCACGGGGAGGTCTTCCACCGGCGTGCCCTCAAGAATGGCGCGGGCCTTGGCCGCCGCATGGCGCCCCTGGGTCTTTCCGCTCACAATATGCCCCCCCAGAACGCCATGTATCAGGTAATAATCCCACATGGTCAGCACCGGCGCGCGTGAAAATTCAGCCACCAGTTGGGCGCTCTTGTCGGAAGACAGGGATACTCCCTCCCGGTCACGATAAAACGACAGGGCCAGGGTCAGGCTGTCCTCCGGCGCCTGTTGCAGGGCGCCACACAATTCATCAATGGTTTCATTCGTCAAATAGACAAACTGGATGACATCCTTGTAATAAGGCGTCACTTCTTCATTGAAACGTTCCGTATTCAACTGCCCGGTGATGGTCTGGTCGCTGACCACGTTGATCTGCCAGGTATCCGGGAATAGGCTCAGGCCCAGCTTAACCGTTGACAGGAAGTCCGGCTGTTCATTGACCCCTGTAATCCCGCGGTGGCCTTCGATGCGCGCCGGCTGAAAATCATTAACGCCGCAGAACACCACCGGCACACCGGGGAAAAGTCGGTCGCGATGCAGGAGAATGAAATCCAGGGCGTTGTCATCCGATGCAATGATGACCTGAAAAGGAACATTCCTGTATTTGTATGCATACAGGTCCCGGAGCCGCGCGAGATACTCGTCGGTATAACGCCGTTTGGTATCCATGTATTCCACAAACAATTCAACTCTGGTGTCGTCTCCAAATTCTTCGGAGATGCTCTCCATGATATGATCGGTCCAACGAAATCCCTGATGGTAGGCATGGATGACAAGAATATTCACATGCCCGGATTCGGGCTCGTTGGCATGCGCGCCAAACAAAGCCGTTAAGCAAACCACAACCATCAGACTGTACCTGAAACACAGCGTCATACGGATATCACCATCTTGCTGTGAAGAGTGTACCCCGGCTCGTGCATTATGGCAACACCATTGCCATACGATTATGGCAGGGGTTCAGAATCCGGACCGCGGAGACACATCCGGATACTGTTCGGCCAGGGCCCATCAAGTTCGTATTGCGTTAGTCTGCACATTACAGGCAGGTGTTTTTACTTTAAATAGCGAGAGAAAGGGTTAAGAATGTCAACCATAAGGGCGCAAAAGGAAATGATTAGTAATGAACGCAAAAAACGATGATGATGCAATCCACGATCCTGCTGTTCGACTTGGCATATTGCAGGACAGGTATTTTAACAAGCGCATTGATCCGGCTTCCATGACCTTGCTCAGTGGGGGGTATTCCTCCGCCGCTAATTATGGCCTTGAAGTGTCGGGAACTCTTTACTTTGCGCGGTTCATGTCGAATATGCAACCCCTGGAAAGTCGTGAGAAGGAATGCCACATTACAGAGTATGCCGGCAAACTCGGTGTGGGTCCGAGAGTCTACTATCAAGATCCGCGGCAGGGCATCCTGCTGACTGAGTTCGTAGAAGGACGAACGGCAGGATATAATGATCTCATCCACGAGCCTACCCGCGGCCTGATTATTGCCAATATTCGAAAGCTGCACCAGACCACCCCTTCGGGGATTCCCCAAGCGAGAACACTGGCCGATCAGATTCAGGCGTTCATGGCTCCATCCCTGCCAGAGCAATTGCGGGCTTTGGAGCTGGCAACCCCTTTAAAGCGTTTACTGCAATGTGAAGAGAACTGTCGCGCATCGGCTCTGATTCACAATGATTTCAATCCCTTCAACATCATGATCGGCGGCAACCGGACCTATCTGATCGATTGGACGGATGCCGGCATCGGGGATCCTTTTTCTGATATATCCTGGCATGCCTTGTGTTATCCGTTCTCTGAGCATTTGACCTTACTGAGATATTATTTTGATGAGATAGATGACGGACTGGAGAGCAAATTATGCTGCTACACCTGTCTGCGTCTGTTCCGTCTGGCCATTTGGAGCTTTTATGAAGCAACCTTGCTTGATGGAAGCGGCGAACCGATGCTTACTGATTTCATCGGTCAGCAGAATCCCCCGGAATTCCACCAACTGGTCAGGCGTTTATTGGAAAAAGAGTTGATTCTGGAAAGCCGTCCAGCCTTTCTTGAATTTTCGGCTATGTTGTTGCAGAACGTATTAAAAATTACGGCAACAGACCGTTATCTGTCCACCATTGAGGAGTTGAGCCGTTATGAATAAACCGTCCTTTACCACCTTAAAACAATTGTGCAGGATTTTAGCGCCCTATTGGAAAAGTGAGAAAAAGGTTGAAGCCTGGTGTTTATTATCCACGGTAATGGTTATCCTGTTTCTGCACTCGGCGAATGACGCCTTCAAAAGTTTTCTTCCGAAATGGTCCGTGAATGCATTGGCCGCGCATGATGGTCCGCTTTTCCATAAATACATGCTGTTGGCTGTGGGCATGCTCCTTATCTCCATCCCGCTTGTAACACTGTCTCATTACTTTGTAGACAAACTTGCTGTAAGCTGGCGGCGCTGGTTCAACAGGAATCTGCTGGACCGTTATCTGAAAAACAAAGCGTATTATAATATCGGGATTTACTCAGATATTGACAACCCGGATCAGCGACTTGCCGAGGATCTGAATGATTTTACGCAGTCCTCGTCAACGTTGTTTGCCCAGGTAGGATTCAGTTTTGTTTCGCTGCTTACCTTTACCGGGGTCTTGTGGTCCATCTCTCGATGGTTGGTTGCTTGCGTTTTTGCATATGCTGTAGTTGGCAATGTTATTATTGTGATACTCATGCGCATCCTCATCAAGGTGAACTTCCTGAACCTGCGCTATCAGGCGGATTATCGCTACAATCTGATACATGTGCGCGACAATGCTGAATCCATTGCATTCTACAAGGGTGAGCAGCATGAGGGATCTGTGCTGAGACGGAGTTTCAATATCCTGATTGAAAACTATTTCCGTCTTATTCGAATCAAAAGGAATATCACATTTGCATCACAAGCCTATATTCTGTTCAGTGCCCTGGTTCCGTATATACTGCTGGCGCCCGGCATTCTATCCGGGCAGACAAAAATCGGAGTATTGGTTCAGGCTGTGGCCGTCTTTACTGTAATACTGAATGACCTGTCTATTATCGTCGAGTCGTTTCCTGATTTAAGTACCTATGGCGCCAATATCCAGCGTCTGGCCTCCTTCGTCGAGGATATTGAAGTCGGACCATCGGAATCAGCATCCCTGGTCAGTTATCATCAAAACGGTGTATTTGCCTTTAACAATGTGACGGTTGAAACACCCGACCTGTCTAAAACATTGGTGAAAAACCTGGAGCTAACCATCGAGCAGGGCAGTCGAATGATCATTAGAGGTCCAAGTGGTTGCGGGAAAAGTTCATTGCTGCGTGTGGTTGCGGGGTTATGGAAAACAGGCCAGGGAGACATTACAACGCCTGACACGAACGACGTCATGTTTCTGCCCCAGCACCCTTATATGCTGATCGGTTCTCTCCGGGAACAACTGATTTATCCCAATCTTCAGTCAACGGTAAGCGACGAAGAGCTGCGGCAGGCCTTGACGGAAGTGAATCTCAGTGACCTGCCCGATCGTGTTGGCGGCTTTGATACTGTACTGAAGTGGACGGATGTTTTATCCCTTGGCGAACAACAGCGGGTCATGTTTGTTCGCCTGTTCTTGAACAATCCGAAATATGCCATCCTGGATGAATCAACCAGCGCGCTGGATGAGGAAAATCAATCGATGGTTTACGGCCGGCTGAAACAAAGCGGAATCACCTATCTGAGTGTTGGCCATCGTTCCAGTCTGTTGCCGTTTCATGATCAGGTACTGTTGCTTGACCTGGATCATGGGTGGCAGGTGCATTCTATTAACTGATAAGAAAAGGCTTTTCAGCATAAGCCTTGAAAGCGATTTCTTATCAATTACATCAGAATTCAAACCGCAGCGTCAGGACCGGCAATTCATGATATTCCGGGGCAAAGAACGCTTGCCCCTCAACGGCCTCGACACAGGCGTCAAGACGTCGCCGGTTGTAGCGGTGAGAGGCATCAATGCCGCCATAGATACTGCCGGTGTACCAGGTCAGTTCAAAGAAGCTGATGACCGTGAAAGTGCCCCACTGGTCCTCCCCGGCCGTCTCGACCATCCCCCAGATAAAGATACCATTCAGGATAATAGACCGCAGGCCGTTGGCCCATTCCCCGGCATAGAAATAGCCCAGGCCAGGCACAATACCCAGCAGGCCGCCAACCAACGGCTTCTTGTCCTTACCGCACATGTAGCTATCAATCGCGGCGATTGGCGCCGGGTAATCGCCGGGTCCGTTCTCCAGGGACTCAAGGGCCGCCGCCGGGTCCTTCCGACGCAGGTGAACGGCCGCCATCCGCCGGGTCGCATACTCGCGGAGCATGCCGTCCGCCTCACGGCTGGCGGACACACTTTCAAGATAAAAGAGGGCTTCGGTGTCCTTTCTTTCCTGCAGGGCGGTTTCGGCGCGCAGCAGCATGGCATCATTGTAAATATCCGGCGCGAATGTTTCGGCGCGGTCCAGGATATTCGGCACGGGCTCTGGTTCTTCATTACGCCAGTATTCATAGGCCGCCATCCAGAAATAGCGCCCCCGCTCCGGTTCCGGATAATCCGACAGGGCCAGGCGACGGAACTCAACAGCCGCGGCGTGATGATCCCCTTCCTGCGCCAACTCAACGGCTAAGGTCAAGGCGGGATCCTCCGCAACGGATACCGTCGGCCACACCGCCGCACACCATGATCCCAGCACCAGGATAACATATCGCCCTTTGCTCATCGGCCTTCCTTTATTCATGCATCCACCAATCATGCGCCTCCAGTGGATCGGCGTATTTAATCGTTCCATCAATCATCACGGGATCCTCCGCGTATTTAACCACATCCGGCTCCCGTACACCACGATCGGCATACATCGTGAAGCCCAGCAACCCGTGCTTGCCGCACGCCTGCCGAAAATACTCCGAGCAACTGGGGTGGAGTTCGCATCGGTCGCCAATGGCCGGACGTATCTGTGTGCGGTAAAAACGGGTCACCCATGCGCCGGGCAGGGACAGGACGGAC
>RZZM01000472.1 GCA_009929845.1 Spartobacteria bacterium | reverse complement strand
GGCCGTAACCCAGTACCTCGAGTGGACCGATGGCATATCATCCAGCGATTGGGTGGTTCTGGTCACCAATGTCCCCCCGACAACCGTCACCAATGTCCTGGGGGTCACCGCCCCGTCATCACACGGCTTCTATCGCGTGCGGACCATACGCTAGACGTTTTCCAATCATTGGAAACTTTTTTGGCGATTTTTCCAATGATTGGAAACTTTTTGCGCATTTTTTCCAATGATTGGAAACTTTTCCCGTGATTTTTCCAATGATTGGAAACTTTTTCCAATGATTGGAAAACTTGATTCCGACATAAAAAGAATTTGGTTGCCTGATGGGAGAATTGTTAGTAGACGGTTAGCGCATTGTTAGCGGAATGTGAGTTTGCGCAAGGTGCGCGACGACGAAAGAGTAGCGGAAAATGGATGTAGGATTACTGATTGAAATACTGTTTAAGGTGATGGGAGGCCTTGGCATTTTCCTGCTGGGGATGAAGAATATGTCCGAGGGCATGCAGGCGGTCGCCGGCGCGCGGTTGCGCCGCCTGATCGGCGCGGTGACCGATAACCGGGTCCTGGCGGTGCTGGTGGGCATGTCGATCACCTGTATTATCCAGTCGAGTTCGGTCACCACGGTAATGGTGGTCGGCCTGGTCAACAGCGGCTTCATGTCCCTGATGCAGGCGATCGGCGTAATCTTCGGGGCCAACATCGGCACCACCATTACCGGGTGGATACTGACCCTCAAGATCGGGAAGTACGGCCTGCCGCTGCTCGGTATCGCGGCCCTGTTTTTCCTGTTCTCAAAGAATGAGCGCGTGCGCTATACCGGCATGGCCATCATGGGCATCGGCATGGTCTTTTTCGGGCTGGAACTGATGAGCAATGGATTCAAGCCGTTGCGGAGTATTCCGGAATTCCAGGCATGGTTTTGCCGGTTCCAGGCGGAGACCTACCCGGGGGTCCTGAAATGCGCGGCAGTAGGCTGTATCTTGACGACGATTGTCCAATCCTCTTCGGCGACACTCGGCATCACGATGGGGCTCGCCTCCACGGGGATTATCGGGTTCCATACCGCGGCGGCGCTGGTGCTGGGCGAAAATATCGGCACGACGATCACGGCCTACCTGGCTTCGCTGGGGGCCGGAACAAACGCCAAACGGGCCGCTTATGCGCATATCGTGTTCAATATCGTCGGGGTCCTCTGGATCACCGCGTTGTTCAGGTTCTATATTCAACTGATCGAATATCTCGTTCTCTTTGCCCCGGAAACGCCCGTGGTTGAAAACGGCGTGAAGACGTATCCGCATATGTTGGCGGCTATCGCCATGGTGCACAGCGGGTTCAATATCACCAACACCATCCTGTTCCTTCCCTTTATGGGTGTCCTCGCGCGCCTGGTGACCCGGATGGTCCCTGAAAAGACCATCAAAGAGGCCCACCACCTGACCTACCTGGATGTGCGTATGCTGGATTCGCCGGCCCTGGGCATCGAGCAGTCCAAGAAAGAAATCCTCTTCATGGCTGAAAGCGTTGAAAAAATGCTGGGATGCCTGCGCGATGAGTTTTCGGAAAACCAGTTGGATGAGGCGCGTGAACAGAAAATTTTCCACCGCGAAGAAATCCTCGATAACGTGCAGCGCGAAATCGCGCTGTACCTGAGCGAACTGGTCTCGGGACGCGTGCCGCAGGATGTGACCCAGGAGGCCCAGAAACAGCTCCGCATGGCGGATGAATATGAATCGCTGAGCGACTACATCGAAAATGTGCTGAAAATGTTCCTCAAACTGCATCGCAAAGGCCTGAAACTGTCGGAGGAAGGTTGCGCCGAAATCCTGGACCTGCATGACCATGTGGCGGCCTATATCATCGAGGTCTCAACCGCGGTGCGTGAGGACGTTGCCGATGTGGTCATTCGCGCCTATTCAGAAGGTGAACGCATCAACAAGGTTATGAAAAAATACCGCAAGCAACACTTGAACCGCCTGCAGGCCGAACGGGTGGACCCGTTGGCAAGCCTGATCTTCATGGATATGCTCAATGCCTACCGCCGGATGAAAGACCATGCGCTCAATATCGCCGAGGCCGTCGCACGACATGATATTGAGTAGGTGGGGTTGTAGTCATCCTGTGAATCATTTTTTAGACAGGATTTACAGGATTTACAGGATTTTACATAACAGCAGCATCGCACTCTCTAATCTGATCTAATCGCCAATCGCGCCGGAGGCGGCTCCGCAGGGCTTGACCCGGGAGGCCGGAATGCGGTAGCCTGCATGTAGGTTATGTGATGTCCGTAAACGGCGCAGGCAGGAATACAGGCAGGAGGCGGATGAAGTGAAGTCGTATCGAAAAGAATTATGGTTCAATGTGCCAACACGGCGCGGATTTATGAATATCACTCCCCAGGTGCAGGAGTGCCTGCGGGAAAGCGGGGTCCGGGAAGGCCTGGCCCTCGTGAACGCCATGCATATTACCGCCAGTGTGTTCATCAACGATGATGAGAGCGGGCTGCATAGCGATTTTGAACGGTGGCTCGAAAAGCTCGCCCCCGAAAAACCCTATTCGCAGTATGCCCACAACGGCTATGAGGACAATGGCGATGCCCATTTGAAACGCACGGTGATGGGCCGTGAGGTGGTCGTCGCCATCACTGGTGGGGAACTGGATTTCGGGCCCTGGGAGCAGATATTCTACGGGGAGTTTGACGGCAAACGCCGTAAACGGGTGCTGGTAAAAATTGTCGGCGAATAGTGGCGCGGGATAGACAACAAACCGGAGGTTTCCAATGAGTGTAGAAATAACCCGCAAAGACCGGGTGGGAATTGTGAGTATCAGTGACGCCATGACCGCGGCTACGGCGGAGGCGTTCCGGGATACGTTTGTCACCTGGCAGCACAACGAACCGGAGGTGAAAAATTTCGTCTTCGATATGAGCCGGGTAGGGATACTGGACAGCGCCGGGCTGGGCACACTCATGGGGGCCCTGACCAAAGTGAGCCGCCGCGGCGGCGATATCAAGATCGCCGGGCTCCAGGAAAAACCCCGCCTGGTGTTCGATATCTCCAGGGCCTTTAAAATCTTCGAGACCTTTGATACGGTCGAAGAAGCGCTGGATGCCATCCGGTAGCATTTTCTCCCATTTTAACTCTTCCAATCATTGGAAAACCGGGGTATATTTTTTCCAATCATTGGAAAAAAGTGTGTGAAAGTTTCCAATGATTGGAAAAAATGGCAAAAAAGTTTCCAATGATTGGAAAAATCGCGAAAAAAGTTTCCAATGATTGGAAAAAT
>RZZM01000471.1 GCA_009929845.1 Spartobacteria bacterium | reverse complement strand
CGGTCGGTTCCGCAAAAGGCGAGGTTCCATCGGTTTTCGTGCCGCCGAAACTGTGCAGCACCTCATAGTCGGCCGGCGGAAGGTCGGCGCCATGGCCGGTGAGTGAAAGTAAAACGAGCAACCCTGCCATACCAAATCTCTTCATGTCATAACCTGCTTCCCGGAATCCGCGGCGCGCGCATCGCCTGCCGCGCACGGCACATTCCTCTATGACCAGTTAATGTTATATTCGTTTAGACACATGATCCGCGGATTTGTTAAGCGGACGCGCAGGGTTTTTTAATTCGTCGGCAGCGCCTTCCTTCAGAAGTTGATGTCGCGCTTCCACTGCTCCGCGGGGCGGCGTTTGATATCTTCCAGGCAGCCCGGATCGTTGCGCAGCGTGTTGACGGTCCATGAGAATTTTATGTCCACGTCCCCGCCTACAATGAACCGGTTGTTATCCACCTCTTTTTTGATGTACAACGCGGCCGGCGCGCCGATGGGGGTGAGGCTGTAGACTTCGGAACCGACAAGGTTAAGCGTGGTGTAGTAGTCCGGCAGGTCCACGACGGCTTCGCCATTTGTGAGCTGTGCGTTGCCGGCATAGTAATTCCAGACCTGGGGGCCCTCGATACAAAAATGACGAAGGACCTTGTTCTCGGGATCCAGCGGATGATCAATGGTGAACGCCTTGGCCTGCCAGGTCCCGGATCCGACGATGGGACGGTAAAGCACCCCGGTGCCGCCATCCAGGTAGAGCGTGCCGCGCAGGGCCACGGAATTATTGAACCGGTTGGTTATTGCGCGTCCGATGGTGATCCGATCATAGCCGGAATACGCGTTGGCTTGAAATCCAATGGCAATATTGCTGTATTGTCCGTCCGACTGGTAGCCGATCGCGATGCCGTTGTAGTCGCCATCCGCCTCCGCTCCCAGGGCCAATCCGCTTATTCGATAGCGGGCGGTGGCGCCGCGACCGACGGCCACGCTGCCCTGCAGGCTGGAATAGCTTTGCGCGCCGTTGCCCACTTCAACACAATTATCATCAAAGCTGAGGCAGTCCGCATTGGTGATGGCGTTTCCTTGCATGTTGAGCCGACCGCTCATCGGTACCGAGCCGTTCGCCATGAAATCGCCATCGCCATCGCCGGTGCCGACCCGCAGCCATGAAGGGACATCCGACGCGCTGGTGTTGTAATAGAATCCCTGCAGCCCATCGGTCTGGTAGACCAGCAGGCCATGGGCGGGGCCCCCGCGCAAGGCGCCCCCGCTATCGAGAAGTCCTCCCTCAACCAGAGGGTCGGTCTGCGCGCGTTGCGCCTGCGTGACGCGGGGAATCAGCAACCCTTTGCCGTCGCCTGTCGCCGGCGACTGGATATCCAGCATGGCATTGGTGTTGGGAAGCCCTCCGTCCGCGCTGATCGATGTGCCCACCTGCTGGGCCACCGCTTCCCCGAGCAGCGCACAGCCTATCCCCGCTACGATGGCAAATGTACTAATTATATGTCGACAAAACATGTCTGGTTTTCCTGTATGGCCTTTATCTGTCACTTTTGCGCCGATACTAGGACCATGTTCGGCCCGTTTGCAAGAAGGAAGTGGGCCATTTTAAACGCTTAAACCCCTCGCATGATTTTTCCAATCATTGGAAAAAGTTTCCAATGGTTGGAAAAAACGCCGGAAAAGTTTCCAATGATTGGAAAAATGACCAAAAAGTTTTCCAATGATTGGAAACTCTTATTCTCGCCCCCGCGCGCAAAAGTGTTGCACACAGATGTCCGATCGGACATCTGTGTGCAACACTTTTATTGGTTTGGGGGGGTGAAACGCGGGCTAAAAAACAAGATTCGTCTTGATTGCGGACGGGGTTACGGGCTATGTACGCAGGATGAAAAAAGAATCTTGGAATTTTTTAACGCGGTTGCTCAACAGTATCAGTCCTTCCGGGTATGAGGAGGATGCGGCGGTGATATGGGCGAAGGAGGCGCGCGCCTTTGCCGATGAGGTGTACGGGGACCAGCACGGCAATGTGTATGCGACGGTCAACAAGGGGGGCTCGCCGCGGGTCATGCTGGCCGGTCATCTCGATGAGATCGGCATGATGATCAGCCATATTGATAAGAACGGGTATTTGAATTTTATGCCGATCGGCGGGTGGGACCCGCAGATCCTGCAGGGTCAGCGCGTGCGCATCAAAACGAAGAAGGGGATTATCAAGGGGGTGATCGGCAAGAAACCTATTCACAAGATTAAGCAAAAAGACCGCGAGCATGTAACCAAAATCGAGGATTTGTGGATCGATATCGGGGCGAAAAACAAGATGGACGCGGAAAAGCACATTACGGTGGGGGACCCGGCGGTGTTGGCGTACGAGGCGGAGGAGCTGCTCAACGGGCGCATCGTTTCGCGTGCGATGGATGACAAGGCCGGGGCGTTTGTGATTCTCGAAGCGGCGCGCATGTTGTCCGGCTTGGATATTCACGCCGAGGTGGTGGCGGTGGCCACGGTGCAGGAGGAGATTGGGTTGCGTGGCGTGACGACCAGTTGTTATACCGTGGATCCGGCGGTCGGGATTGCCGTGGATGTCACGTTCGCCACAGATTTTCCTTCCATGGACCAGAAGCAGGGTGAAGTCAACCTGGATAAAGGGCCGACGGTGTCGCGCGGACCTAATTTTAATCACGCCCTGTTTGACCTCATCCTCAAGACGTCCCGCGCCAAAAAAATTCCGTGTCAGATTGAACCCGCGCCACGCGGTACGGGGACCGACGCCAATCAAATGCAGATCACGCGCGCGGGCGTCGCGACGGCCCTGGTCGGGATTCCCAACCGGTACATGCATTCGCCCTGTGAGATTGTCAGCAAAAAGGATTTGGAGAATACCGCCCGGCTGATTGCCCAGTCCGTGGCGGCCATCACCCCGCAGATGACATTCTGCGTGAAGCTCTAGCCAGGGAGACGATGGGGACCTTATGAATGAGACAACCTACGAGATACCCGCCCAGGCTCAACGCGTTTGCGACATACCCGAGCGGATGCGTCCACGCGAACTGATTGAGCGCATTGGCGTCGAAAACGTTGCGGACGATGTGCTGCTGGCCATCCTGTTGCGCAGCGGGGTGCAGGGCGTCAATGTCGTCGACCTGTCCCGGTATCTCATCAGCAAGTACGGCTCGTTTACAGGCATGGCGCAGGCGTCGGCAAGCGAACTGGCGTCCATCCGCGGGATGGGCAAAGTCAAGGCGCAGGTGCTCAAGTGCGCGTTGGATATCGGGCGCCGGATGATTGAGGAGGCGGTCCCG
>RZZM01000100.1 GCA_009929845.1 Spartobacteria bacterium | reverse complement strand
GGCGTAACGAATACATACCTGTACGACGGCTGGGCGATGATCCGCGAGACATCGCCGACCGTCACCAACAGCTACATCTACGGACTGGACCTGAGCGGTTCGCCACAGGGCGCCGGAACTATCGGCGGCATCCTGTCTGCTCTCCTGAACGGCACGCATATCTTCTACTGTTACGATGCCAACGGCAACGTCACCGACCTGGTGGACACGAACGGCAGTAGCGTAGCACATTACGAATATGGCCCATTTGGCCAGAAAACCACAGAACCCGGCACACTCTCAGCCAGCAATCCGTTCCAGTTCTCGAGCAAGTATCTGGATGCTGAAACGGAACTGTATTACTACGGTTACAGATTTTATAAGTCCACCTTGGGGCGGTGGATCAATCGGGATCCGTTGGGGGATGCAGGATTCCCGCTAACATACTCATACAGCTTGTCATTGGTTGATTTCTTAACATGGCAGGATGTTCAGCTGCTAAATCTCAATCTTTTCAATAGAAACAATACTTTAAGCTTTTATGATACACTTGGTCTTGCTTGGTGCGACATTCGCATCATTAACTTGGTTCATCTGCAACCAGATTCATCCTGTTGTAGTGGTTTTAGACGAGGTTCTCTAGTTGAACAACAATCTGGATTTCGGTTGTTCGGACGTTGTTTCCCTTGGCGTTTTGGTCGCACTCGGACTATATTTCAGGGACGGGGCTGTGAGCCTGCTGATCCAGGAGTATGCTGTGTTACGGTGTAATATATGGATAAGAAAGTATATATCTTCATCATGGCATTTTTGGGGACATATCTTTTTCAAGTCACCGTTTTTGCTCTATGTTATTGCTCTAGCTTGTGCTTTCGTACCTTTCTTTCTTCAAGAGCATTTAGGCACTTGGGAAATGGCGATTTTGATCGGCATCAGTGTTTGTCAATTCACTTTAGCCTTTCTTATCCCACGTTCTGGCTATCGACTGGTTCAATATATATATGGTTTCATCTTTTTCATTATTTCTCTAATTTACTTACTTCTCCTCTGTGTCGAGTATCACGAGCCATTTGTTTTGGCGGTTTGATTTCTCTTCTACTTGTTACCGGGTGTTCTAAATCGCTACCTGATCCATCTATTGCTGAGTATTATGGTGACGATAATAATCTAATTGGCGTTGAGATTTCAGGCAAAAGATTAAGCAGACAGGAGGTTGAGGCCTACCTCCCGCAATTTTGTGGTATTGGAATTGATGTCACAACAAACGCTATTGGTTTTGTCGTTTGTCGTGTTCATGAGGGTGGCCCAGCCTCACGAGCGGGACTAAAGATTGGAGATGTAATTGTTTCTGTAGATGACATTCCTACCTACAATCTTGGGCTTCATGATGCCATCAAGTTGATTCGAGGAGAACCGAATACCGAAGTTTTACTCTCCATTCAACAAGCATCATCTGATGATAAGACTAATATAGTGATCATTAGAGAGCCATTTCGTACTATTTCGACTGATTCAAATAAAGACTAAGCTGATTAAGGGACAAAGGGGTCACCCGTATTTAAGTATTGCTGTTATAGGCATGTAAAAGTTGTGTATATAGCGTGTCTTTTGAGGCCTACCTCGTGCGCTGGCGCGCACTCGACAACCCCACAGGTATCGCACTTGTCATGCTACCTGCGAAACGGCAGGTAGCACGCCAATTGCTCGCAACAGACGACAGTTTGAGTTACCTGGAGCATCAGAGCACAACCCCCTCCAGGCTTGTCATGAAAGTTGCTGGTGGCAACTTTCACGCCAAACCTTACGGGTCGGATTCGCTCCTGAGGTCGCTCAACCACGGGCTGCAAGGCAAACTGTGACAGTATCGCCCCAAGCCACGATCAAACCGCACTGGTCCTGCTAACGGTTCACCCACCACCGGCGGCCTTAAAGCGGACATTCGTCCTTAGAAGGGGAACCCCCTAAAAAAACCCGGTTTCCCTCTGCCTGGATATACTGCCTCCAATAATCCGGCAGTATATCCAGCCATTCATGCTTCCCCCACAGCTGACACGCAAAGTGCTAATGCACTTTCCGCGCCAGCCCCTGAAAAACAGCTGCAACCACAACCCGAAAAGCCCACAGAAATCAGCACTTTGCATTCAAAACCTCAGGTTAGTTGAAGGCTTTGAAAACAAAGTGCAACTTTTTCACCACACACCCGCAGACATACAAAAAATCATCCTCGAAAAGTTTTCCAATCATTGGAAAACTCGCTGAAATTTTTTCCAATGGTTGGAAAAAATCACCAGAAAAACTTCCAATGGTTGGAAAAACTGCGACACGGGCTACGCATTCGCTCGAAGCTTTGAGAAAAATCGGAACCTCATCATCTCCATCCAGCAGCAATCCAGCAAAGCAAAGGACACGCATAAAAACTGTTACAATTCATTCTTTTCTATCGGAAACTGGCTGAATCGCTTGAAGACAGTGAATTTAGTTATTAGTTTCATTATTGTTATTCTCGTCCTGTATTTTTGGACATCGGGTTATACCTCGGATTACAAACAACATCCGCTTCTGCCGATAGAATGTCAGTCAATGAGAAGGGCGTTTGTGTTTACTTGAAGGCGAAAAAATATTTTGGTGGCATCGTAAGGAATCGAGGAGGTATGGCAATTCAGCGGCGCCGTCGCGGAAACATTACCGAGCAAGCCCGAAAAATTGTCCATACACAGGTCATCTGTCCAATGCAGCCGTCGGGCAGTTTGTTGTCCTATAAGATTGAAAACATGCTGGAATGTGCTAAGGTCGCAGGCGTGATGTATGGAAAGGATGGTGGCATGACAAAAATTGATTGTACCGTGGAGGCCGGTGATTTTCCCGCGGTGTTTTCGCTGACCATTACCAACCGGTGTAACCTGCGCTGCCGAATGTGCGGTCAGTGGGGTGAGTCCGGCTACATGAAGGACTGCCCCGATTATTCAGCGGAATTGGAGGTGGATGTCTGGAAACGGCTGATGGATGAGATTGCCGATAACGGAGGCAGGGTCGTTCTCCTGCGCGGCGGCGAGCCATTGTTGTATCCGGGCTTCTTCGAGCTGGCGGGGCATGCCAAATCGAGAAACCTTTATCTTTGTGTTGACTGCAATGGGACCTTGCTCGCGCAGCATGCGAAGCGCATCGTCAGTATGGGAATCGACCAGTTTCATATCTCCATCGACGGCCCGGAACATATCCATGACGATGTGCGCGGCGTGGAGGGAGGGTTCGGACGCATCCGGGACGGCATCCGGGCGGTGCATGCCTGCGAAGCGGAACTCGGGCGCACGGAATCCTGCGTTAAAGTGGCGGTCAATGTGATCAGCGGCTATTCCTGCAAAGGACTTCCGGATATGCCGGATACGGTTTGCTCTCTCAATATCCCCCTGCTGGCCATTGTTCCTTTTTACTATATGGACCGTGCGACCGGTCTCGCCCACGAGGCTTTCATGCAGAAGCATTTCGGGCAGTCCGCGCCGTCCTGGCGCGGCTTCCATCATGAACAATCCGGTGTGGAAGAGGATGAATTTGTTTCACTGTTCGAGAGGTTCATGGCCAACCTGGACGGCCTCGAACTGGCGCCATACATGGACTTTGATGAGGAGCAGTATTGCGCCTGGTTTCGTGACTGCGTCACGCCGGTGGGACGGCAGTACTGTACCAACCCCTGGCGACTTATAGATATTCAGCCCAATGGCGACGCCAACTTCTGTGTCGATTTTCCTGATTACATCATCGGTAACGTTAAAGAACATACCATCAAAGAACTGTGGAACAATGAGCGGGCCGCGCGCTTCCGGGCGGTGCGGATGGATCAACCTTTCCCCGTCTGCCTGCGCTGCGGCTCAAAGTACATGTCGTCATGATGAAAAAGCCCCTCAACATCTTATTGATCTCTCCCATTGGACGCAGCGTGCTGGGTCGGGCTTTCTGTTTCAAGTTGCCGTTCCTGAGCCTGCCCATGATTGCCGCCTACACGCCGGATGACTGCGAGGTGCGGGTTGTCGATGAGCGGGTGGCCTCCATTGATTTTGACGCGGAGGTGGATTTGGTCGGCATTACGGTCATGACGCCCATGTCGATCCGGGCCTATGAGATTGCCGACGAATTCCGGCGCCGGGGACGTACCGTTGTCCTGGGCGGTATGCACATCTCCGCCCTGCCCGACGAGGCCCTGGCCCATGCCGATGCCGTGGTCATCGGCGAAGGTGAAAGCTGTTGGCCTGACCTGATTGCGGACTTCCGGGCCGGATGCCTGAAGCCGAAATATCACAGTGACCGCCTGATTGACCTGGCCGCCATCCGGGCACCTCGCTGGGACGTCATGGACGAAGAGTCCTATGTCCCCGTCAAGCTCATCGAATCAACGCGCGGGTGTCCGTTCCGGTGCCACTTCTGCGCGGTGGCGCACTTTTTCGGCGGCAAATACCGCACCAAGCCGGTTTCTGCCATCGTGGACCAGATTGCCTCCATCAAGCCGCTCGACACCTTCTGGTCGCTCAAAAATGTCCTGTTCTTTGTGGACGACAACATCATCGGCCATCGCGCGCACGCCATTGAGTTGTTGACCATGTTGAAAGAACACGACATTCAATGGTTTGGCCAGGCGTCGCTGACGCTGGCGGATCATGACGATTTGCTTGAGCTGATGCGGCAGACCCGGTGCCGCGGACTCGAAATCGGGGTGGAAAGCCTCTCGGAAGACTGCCTCGCCGAGGCGGGAAAGGGGCGGGTGAACAAGCCCGACCGGTACCTGAAATCCATCGAAAAAATCCATAGCTACGGAATTGGCATCCAGGCCTCCTTCATCGTGGGGTTCGAGCACGACACCACGGACACGTTTGCGCAAATTGATCACTTCATCCGCCAGTCAAAAATCAGCGTCCCGTACTTCAGCATCATGACCCCGTATCCGGGCACCAATCTGCACAAGCAGATGGAGGCGGAGGGACGCTTGCTGCACCGGAACTGGGAAGACTACGATACCGCGCATGTAGTCTTTCAGCCCAAAGGAATGAGTATCGAGGAGCTGCATGAAGGCTACAAATGGCTTTGGCGAAAGTCCTATTCCCTTCCCACGATTGTCTCACGCATTTCCCGCGCCCGCTCGTTCCCGGCCTTCTTCATTCCCACTAATTTCGGCTTCAAATACAGCGTCCACGTTATGCTTAAGGAAATGAAAAGCCACCCGAACGGGCCTTGATTTCTCCGCATGCTCTTCCGCACATTGTCGATAGTGCACAATGGGCCATAACCGCGTTGACCAGTTATTTTATCTACCCACAGATTCTGCAGAGAAGCCCTCTTTCACTGAGCGCCCTCATTCGCCAACCGGGACTGGACGGATAAACTGCCGACAAATGACACCGGCCTGGGTAAAAAGGGCCTTGGTTTGTTCGCTGAAGTGATATTCTTTTTCGTAGACTACTTCGAGAATACCGGCGTTGATGATCATCTTGGCGCACATCAGGCAGGGGCTGATGGTGACATAGAGCGTACCATCGCGGACCGCGATTCCGTGATAGGCGGCCTGTACTATCGCGTTTTCTTCCGCATGCGCGCAGATGCAGTCCCCCAGGTTTTCGCCGGAAGGCGAATCACTCGCGCATCGCGGACACCCGCCTTCAAAACAGTTGTCCACGCCCCGCGGGGTGCCGTTGTATCCGGTCGATATAATGCGCCGGTCCCGCACAATGATCGCCGCCACGTGGCGCCGACAGCAATTACTGCGATGCGCCACCACATGCGTGATGTCCATAAAATAGGTGTCCCAATCGGGTCGTATGTCTTTCCACTTTTTCATAATGCCCACAGCATGCGCATGCGCCGGCTGAAGTCAATAATTGATCTTCGCTTGATGGGAGATTATGCGCCTTGCGGAGTATATCTTTGGCTGGGTTGTAGGACGTAGGTTCTCGTGGAAGTTAGCCCCCTTTTCGGATTATGTCGAGCTATACGCAGGTCGACTTGAGGTGTACCCTGTATATAAGAGTGCGGACAATTGCGTAAAGGAAATGGTATGGTTGCGAATAAAGATGAGAGCGCTCGCAGCATGGGCGGACGCAGGCTGTTGTGCGGCCTGCTTTGCATGGTGATTTTTGATGGAAGTATGTGCGCCGCCTTTGCCTGGGAAACCAATGACTGGGATTTTCTCGACACCATTGAGCGGGCCAACCTGCGTTTCTTCGAGAATGAGCGTTACGGGCCCTATAACAATGTGGTGGACAATGCGGAATACCGGGGTGGGCGTTATTCGGACCTGACCAGTGTGGCCGGGACAGGGTTCGAGCTTACAGCGTTATGTCTTGGACATTACAGGGGATGGATTTCCTATTCCAATGCCTACGAGCAGGTGTTGGGGCAGTTGCAGGCCTACAGCGGAGTACTCTCCACCAACCCCGAGGTGTTCAAACGGGAAAATGGATGGACCTACCATTGGTACAATATCTGGACCGGCGAAGAAGCTTCGCCGGACGGACTCTCACTGCTGGACCATTCGTTGTTCATTGCTGGGTGTATATTTGCCGGGGAATATTTCAAGGGCACGGAGGCCGGCAAGCTGGCCGAGCAGTTGTATGCGGATACCACCTGGTCCTGGCGTCCCAACAGTGATTATGATTTCGGTTACAGTGAAAATCTACTGGCAGTTGTGGAATCCGCCGCGGCGCCGCAATGGGCCAAGGGCGCCGAAGCCAAGGTGATGTGGGATTCCTATACCATCCCCTGGCCGCGCATGCTTCAGCTCTACTTCTGGCAATATCCGCATTGCTGGATTGATTTCCGCTTTCGCGCTGATGACCGCGGGTACAATCATGCGGATGTGGCCCGTGACAGTATCCTGTACCAACGTCAACGGGCAATGGATTTACATGCCGGTGATCCGGGGCGGTATGACATGCTCGGTTCCAACGTGTGGGGCTGGACCGCGGCCATCGCGTCGGACGGCTATCGCCAAATGGCGCCCTGGGGCTTCTGGCTTGGAGGGGAATGGATGAGTGAGGAGAAGGCCTCCGACAGCGGTTCCGTCACACCGTTTGCCCTGCCGCCCTGTATGATTTATGCGCCGACAGAGACCATGGCCGCGATGAAACACATCTATGAGACCTATTATGTGAACGGATGGAATCCGGCCCTCGGCGACCTGCCGGTATGGAGCGATATGTACGGCTTCCTGAATTGTTTCAACAAGGGCGTTCCCTGGGTCAGCGCGAAGAGCAACTATTTCTGGGGGGTCAACGCGGCCATTGATTACGGCCCGAATGTATTGATGCTGGAGAACTTTAAAATGGGGACCACCTGGCGCTATTTCATGCAGAACCCGTATATCAGCGCCGGAATGTACACGGTCGGATTCGGCGATCCATCACGCATCACCTGCGCCACATTCAGCAATGCCGTGAATGCATTTGGCGGCGGGTTGGGACATTGGGAAAATGATGGTACGCCGGTTTCCATTTCCTATGTGACGGTCGCGGACTATAACGAATATGTCGGCAACGGGGCGGTCCGTATCGTGGCCGACCACGCCGATGAAGGCGGATGGATTGAGCTGAACGGCGCCGACCAGCGTTCCCTGGCCCAGCTTTCTTTCTGGATACGCGGCACAGGCGCCGAAGAGATTACCGTGGGGCTCAAGGATATGCACGGCATTGAAAATAAAGTGGCGCTGGCGGATTATATCGGTGCCCCCATGCCGACCAACTGGACCCTGGCGAGGATGCCGCTGGAGGTGTTTTGCCATACCGGGATTTCGACCAATGATACCTGGCCGGGTTGGCTCAGCCTGGTCTCGTTTGCCTTTGAAAATGATGCCGGGGGGAGCATAGACATTGACGGTCTGGCCTTCGAGGCGGATACCCTGGCCCCCTCCGTGCCGACGAACTCTTTCGGTGTGGCGATGGCGGGTCAGCATGCCCGCGTCTGCTGGGACCCGGCGGCCGGCGAGTTGGACCTCGTGGGCTATCACATCTGGCGTCGGACGGATGCGACAAGCGGGTTCACGCGGGTCTCCGGTTCGGTTATTCCCGCCTACCTCGGCGTATGGGAGGATACCTCGCTGGTGGCACGCGCCGACCAGGAGTTGCGCTATGCCATCCAGGCCTTTGACAACGCGGAACCGGCCAACAGCAGTCTGTTCACAGACGAAAAAAAGGCCTGGGGCGGGAAGCTGGACGTGGATTGGAACAATGGGCGCAATCCTAATGTGTTGGGAGGAAGCGGGGACGGATATTGGGGCGCATGCGCGTCGGCGCCCGAGTTTCGCTGGGGTACGCAACCCAATGGACAGGCGGGATGGTATCGGCGTCTGTCGAGTGCCGGAAGCGGCGGACAATATATTGACATGGCCGATGCCGACCTGGGCGATTATAGTGTCCTCCAACTTTTTATCCGTGGCGCGGCGGGCGGCGAGCAGGTCACACTCGGCCTGCGCGACAGCAGTGACGCCGAGCATGTGATTGCGCTGGGCGTCTACCTGGCGTCGGGGGTGGAAACAAACTGGCTGCCGGTGGTGGTTCCTTTAAGTGATTTTACCAATGTGAATATCTCTGCGTTACGCAACATCGCGTTTGTGTTTGACGCCGCCTGCCAGGTGGATGTGGCTGGATTGTCCTTCTGCTTCGACCAGCGTTTTACGCTCAATGCCAGTTGCCGGACGGAGGCAGAACACTACACCCGCCAACACGGTTCATCACAGAAAGACTACAAAGACGCCGCCTCGAATGGCGAAGTCCTTGGATGGGGCTGGGCAACCTTTGGCGGTGACTATGCCGAGTATGCATTTTATCTTGATCAACCCCTGACCACACCGGAGCTGCATGTGCGGTATGCCGCCGGCGCGGGTGACGGGCGCGCCCTGGACGTGCGATGGGACGGCGTCACCCTGGGCGCTTTTACCTGCGAATACTCCGGCGGGTGGGGGGAGACCTCCAATGAATTCAGATGGGCCACCTTCGGTATGCCCACGTTGACCACCGGCTACCACACGTTGACCTTCTATGCGGCGGCCTATGACGAGCCCATTAATCTTGACTACTGGTACTTTTCCCCCACGGACCATGTTTTTCACGAGTGCGAAGACTATGTTGCGCAAACCGGCAGCACGACACAGGATTTCAAGGCGGGCGCCTCGGCGGGGGAAGTGCTTGGACAGAACTGGGGCGTCGCCACCAATTCGGAGGCCGTCTATTCTGTGAAGGCCGGCGCGCATTCCAACGCCTGGATTCATCTGTGGTACGCGCGCGCCGCGGCCGACGGCGGCGTATTGGATGTCTTCATGGATGACCATAGAATGGCTCGCCTGATCTGTCCGCCCACACGGGGATGGGGGGATCGCGCGGGTGATTTTGACAGGGCCTCCGCCTGCCTGGGCAATCTTTCGGCCAGCCCGCATACACTGCGGCTTGCCGTCCCGCATGGCGGCGCGGCCCTCAACCTGGACTGTTTCTATTTAGGGGATAAAGGCCCGGGTGCCTTTGCGCAGGATTCCGACGGCGATGGATTGAGCGACCGGCAGGAAGAAACCGCGGGGACGGACAGCGGGGTCCTTGATTCCGACGGCGACGGCATTCCCGACGGCGATGAACTCCAGCATGCCCGCTCCGGCGCGGTTTCCGACCCCGCTCTGCCCGATACTGACGGGGATGGACATAACGACTACCAGGAGCGTATAGCCGGCACCGACCCGTGTGATCCCGCTTCACTCTTTGCTTTTGACGCCATGGGAAAGGACGCAGGCGAAGGGTTCGACCTGGCCTGGCCGACCGTAAGCGGACGCATCTACCGCCTTTATTACACGGATGGACCATTTACCAACAACGCGCATTTTCAGGAAATCCCCGACCCCGAAAATATCATAATAGAAAATGAAACCGCCGGCTATCACGACCCCCGGCACGCCGCCACACGCTATTACCGCATTCATGCCGAAACCAACTGACCTGCACCCGCACGCTCGACCATCTGTGAAGCGATGCGGTTGGCGCGGTGGAAGAGTTCCTGTTCGTCGAGCGCGACGAGGGTTCCGTTGCGGACAAGGATCTGGCCGTTGACAATGGTGTAGGCGGCGCGCTCTCCGGCGCCGCAGAAGAGGATGGCGGAGGCCGGGTCGTGCATGGCCCCGGCGTAGTCGATCTTGTCCAACCGGAAAATGGCAAGGTCGGCGGCCATGCCCGGCTTGAGGTGTCCGATGGTGTCCTGGCCCAGCACCTGCGCGCCGCCGCGGGTGGCCAGGTGCAACACGCGTTGCGGGGGCATGGCGTCCACGCCGGTGCCGATGCGGTGGATCATCAGGGCCACCTGCATCTCGCGCACCATGCTCGAAGAATCGTTGCTCGCGCTGCCGTCGACCGCGAGTCCGACCGGCACGCCCGCCTCCAGCAGTTGCGGGACCTTGCAGATGCCCGAACCGAGCCGCAGGTTGGAACAGGGGCAGTGGGCAATGCCCGTGCCGGTTTCCGCCAACTGCCGGATTTCGTCGTCATTGAAATAAATGCCGTGCGCGTACCAGACATCCGGCCCCAGCCATCCGGTTTTTTCCATGTAGGCGAGCGGGCGCATGCCCAGCGTCTGTTGGCAAAAATCGTCTTCATCCTTGGTCTCGCACAGGTGGGTATGAATCCGCACACCTTTTTCCCGCGCGAAACGGGCGGTTTCCTCGAGCAGGTCGGTGGTGACCGAAAACGGGGAACAGGGCGCCAGTACGATCCGGCACATCGAAAACGGGTCCGGATCGTGGTATTTGGCGATCAGCCGGTCGCAGTCGTTGAGGATAACGTCTGGTGTCTGCGTAACGTCATCCGGCGGGAGCCCTCCGTCGGAACGGCCGCGGCTCATGCTTCCGCGGGTCGGGTGGAAGCGGACCCCCAAGGCGCGCGCGGTATCGATTTCGATATCCAGGAACTCCGCGGGCGCCGAGGATGGAAAGACATAAAAGTGGTCGGTGGTCGTGGTGCAGCCGGAGAGCAGAAGTTCGCCCAGTCCGACCTGGGTGCTGACCTCGACGGCTTCCGGCCCGAGTTCGCGCCACACCTCGTAGAGGGCGGTGAGCCAGTCAAACAATTTCGCGTTTTGCACCCTGGGGAGATTGCGGGTAAGGGTTTGATAGAGGTGATGATGGGTATTGATAAAGCCGGGATAGACCACATGATGGGAGCAGTCGATCGTCTCATCGACCCCATCCGCAGGCAGGTCCCGTCCGATGGCCGCGATTTTGTTGTCCTCGATAAGCAGGTCCACTCCGGTCAGGGGGGGCTCATCTTCAACCATGGTCACCAGGGTCTGGATATCCCTGAGCAGTATCTTTTTCATGTCGCATCTCCGTTGTTGTAGTTTACGGAACTATACCGCATAACCCGTCGGGCGTGTATGCAAAAACGGTTATATTTTCCAGGCGCGGTATGGCCATCTCCTCAATACGGCAGCCATGGGCGTACCCCGGATACATGCCTAACGCGAAATTCCGCACCACGCCATTTCCTGAACTGCTGAGATTCCCTGTGAAGTAGTAAGACCCCGGCTCGGTGATCGTGAACGGAGTATTGGTGATTGCCGTGCGTGGTTCAACTTGCGTCAGCGACTTTAGCGATTTCCCGGCAAATTTCAATAAAATAAAATTCGCCCACGGATGGTTAGTCACCACGGCGGCTGGCGAAGCAGGAGAGAATCTAATGACTTGACGCGGCTGTTTGAGTATCATAGAGTGCAACTAGTATGTAATTTTGTCGTTTCCCTTTTTAATTTTGAGTGTAGGAGATATACGTTGAAGCGGTTACTTTTGTTTATGTTGGTGGGGTGTTCTTTTTCATTTTCAGTATTTGGAGCGATGAGTCGTGATGGGTATATTGGGGATGAAGTCACCATTACAAACTGGGTGGCTATAGCGGGTTTGCCACAGGGGCGTGGGTATTTCAGTGCGGTGTCAGCACATGGCCGTATTTATTGCCTGGGAGGACAGACGGGTAGTGGCGCTACAAGTTGGCAGACCAATGCACTGGTGTATGATTTGGAAACAGCGGCGTGGACAAATCTTTCATTTGATATTTTCTGTGATGAAGAGTGTCGTGGCGTCGAGTACAACGACACGGTATATATTGCAGGTGGTGCGACCAATGCAACATATGCGTTAACTTCAAATTCCTTTTCAGCGCTGGTTTCGCCATCCTGGTCGTATCCATTTCGGCGTGGCGCCATGGCTGCACGTAGCGATGGGGTTTATCATTTTGGGGGGTATTGCGTAACAAATACATATTGGATATATGTCACGAGTAATATGTATCATTATGTAAATGGATTGGGATGGGAGGAGGCCCCTGGGTTACCTGGATATGCATGGGCGATTGATGCGGTGACTTTGCATGATCAGATCTATTTGTTTTCAGGTAATCAATCTCCGGGTATGCAGGATCGCGTCATGCAGTATGATGGTTCACAGTGGAATTATCTAACCAATATCCCATTTGGTGGGGGTCGGTATCAGTCTGCTGAGTGTGAGGGATCAATGTATATCGTTGGATTCTATCAGAATTCGATTATACAGCAGTTTGATGGAACGAACTGGACGGCCGTCAGTAGTCCATCTGGCACAGCACAAGGTATGGAGATCGTCAGTGCATGTGGCCGGCTATATTTGCTGGGTGGTTTTTCGGAGACAAATCAAGCATTACCTGTAACGAATGCCTATGTAAGTCAGGCACGTTATGATGGTGGAGTTACTCCTACGGCTGCATCCATGTATTATTCACGGGAGGTAACCATTAATGGGAATTATCTGGGCAATGGTGATATAACGAATGTTTCGATCTGCGGTTATACTGCGGAGATTGTGGCGGATTACAGTCCAACGCAGGTCGTGGTCCGAACACCAACGAATGTTTTACCCTGTACAGGGGATGTTGTGGTATCTTCTGCATCGCTGGGGGACACCAGGAAATCCAACGCCCTTACACTGGCGCCTTATATATTGAATGTCCGATCGGCTTCGACGGGAGCGGCCATCTCGAATAATGAGTCTCCCAGTCGTTTAAAAGAGACGTTTGCTGATGTTCTTACAGGAAAGGTGGGGAGTATATATTATACTTTGCATAACGATTCTCAGGTGCCGATTGAGATTCTCTCTTTGACGACAAATGGTGTTCATGGGGACGTTTTTGGGGTAACTCACCGTCCAGCCACCGTCCAGCCTAATAGTAGTGCATCGCTTATTGTAACGGTCCATGCGAAGGAAGTAGGGGTCTATACGGCTTCATTAGTCATTGCACACAGTGGACAGTCCAATTCGCTTGTGTTGAATATGGGAGCAAGTATTGCTGATTGGGGGGTTTCGATAGACCCCGTCAGTGGTGATGATTGGTTTTATGTTTCCAACACATTGGCGGGAACCTCATTTGAACCCGCGGGAGTGGTAGCCAGTGCACTGGGCAGATCGGTTCCCTGGCCGATTGTTGATCAGGGAACAGGATGGGTTCAGTTACGAATGAAGCCTATGGATGTCGCGTTCGGAACGTTGAGTTTGAATTATAGCAGCGGTACTGTGTTGCGTTACATAAATGGAGTGAATTATCCCGCGGTTAATTCCACAGGAATTATGGCACATGATATTGTGCCTACGAATTGGGTACATTGCACGAGGCCGTGGGTCAAGTGTCGTGATGGTGTGGCCGTTGCTGCAAATGATAATGGCATATATTTATATGGGGGGGTAGATACCTGGGCGCTCAACGCTATGCCTGTAATGTGTTACAATGGGACCAACTGGTCGGCACTAGAGGCTGCGTTTCGGGTGACAAATCTGGTGGATGGTGCTGGTGCGGCGTCGGGTGGTGATATCTATTTTTCAGGTGGACGTAATTATTCTTCAGGTGGATACCGAACAAATATGATGCGGAAAGGATTGCATTCATTTCAGCCATCTTTATCGGTTCCTCAGCCTGTTTCTATGCACGCGATGGCGGAATACAATAATCAAGTTTATATATTGGGGGGGTATAATGGTTCCGGCCTTAACAGTGTTTATTGTTATAGCCCTCAAGGTAATACATGGGTTTCCCGGCCATCTCTTCCGTCATCTATTTATGGTATTACAGCGACAGAATTGGGGGATTATTTGTATGTATTTGGGGGGTATACCATACCTGATGGCGGGGTTCGAAGAACGTATCGTTATAACGGGAGTTCATGGACAAATTTAAGTGCGCATCCCTTTGCGGCAGACAAATCTTGTCGCATGAGTTCAGCGCGAATACGCCATCATATTTATTTGGCTGGATACCACACGAATATGTTAGTGCGCTTTGATGGAAGCAACTGGACATCCTGTATTAATATGCCGGGGTCTGAGTCTGGAGGTTTTACAACGTATAAACTGGCTGCGTTTCGCCATGACCTTTATCTGGTGGGCGCTGACACAATTACAACTAACTTTTATAGATCTCAATGCCGTGTTGAGGGGGGGGTACTGCCTGCGGCAGTCGCATGTGACACCCAGACCCTGGTCGAAATATCGGGTGAAAACCTGGGCGGTTACACGATTACCGGGGTAACTTTGTGCGGGGTGTCGGCGGAAATTGTCTCGGTGGGTGATGATAACCGGATTGTAGTCCGTGCGGCCTCATGTCCGAATGAACGGATCGGGGATGTGAAGGTGTTCTCATGGTCAGAAGGGGTAACCGTGCTGGAAGATGGCTTTGAGTATCGCCGTCCGACGCCACGTGTGTATGTGCAGCATGGGCCTGAAATTACGAATGGAACACCGGCGGCAAGAGCGCATTCAACCTGGTTGGATCTGTGGCAACTTGAAGGCGATACCGTGCAACTGGTTGTGAGCAACGGCGAAAGTGAAGTCATGACGATGTCGTGTTCAGTGGAAAGCACACCGCATGCGACGGTTAATGTATTATCGGCTCCGCCCTCTATCAGTCCCAATGGTTCAGGTGTGATCAGCCTTGAGGTGCTTCCGCTGATGGCCGGAAGCAGTACGACCATGTTATCGATAGTCCATAGTTTGAATCCCTATCCCATTGAGATTCCACTACGGGTGAGTGTGCATGGCATAGCCCCCTGGCAGGGGCCGTTGGCAGGGGGGAATGTCATCGCATTAACCAATAGTCTAATCAGTTTCGACAGCAGTGTCACATCGGTGTTCTTGGGGGGGATATCTGCACCGATTCAGGATCAGGGAACCAACTGGGTTTCTTTTGAGGTTCCGGCGCACGATGCCGGATATGTGGACCTCTCCGTGTATACGGCATCGGATGGAGATTTTTCGTTGCA
>RZZM01000470.1 GCA_009929845.1 Spartobacteria bacterium | reverse complement strand
TGGGGTATGTTGACCGTAACGCAGCTTCGCCCGAAGACCTTGCCGTTATCGGTCCGGGCAGCGTGTGGTATCATTTCATCCATCCCTACCTGGGGGGCAACACGACCAATATTGATTATTCGGTGAACGATGATCAGCGCCAGCAGCAGGTAATCAACTGTCCCTCGGCCAAGGCCTATACGGGCAAGAAATTGCAAATGACCTACAGCGCCCACCCGGGGATCATGGGTATCTATGGCAGTGCCGACGTCCCGGTGCGTGGACGTGGGCTGTATCCAGCCTTCAAGCGCCCTAACGATCAGATATTGATGCTCGACGGGGTGCCGGTCATTCATGAGAATGGCACGGCCTTCGGCAGTTTTGCCTGTTTTTCCGCGGTGCCGGGTATTAATCAAGCATATCGGGGAGACCCTGCGAATGCCGATGACCCGGTGGCGCAAGTCTCCGAATGGCTGATGCACAACGAAGGTTGGAACAACCTGAACGGCGGCTGGCCGCACTGGCGGCACAGCGCCGACTCCATCAACACGTTGCGTGTGGATGGCCATGTTGAAAACATGCTGGTGGCCGACGAAGATACGGGCGTAGCCACCATGCAGGAACGGCATATCATGCTTAATTATTAGGGGTCGGCTCGCGCCGGCGCCATGTGGGTGTTGACAACAAGGAGGGCTGTGATGAGAGATGTGAAGAAATTCTTTCTGCGGTTCCTTGAGGTGGAACTTGATGACCTCAAGGAAGACCTGGACCTGTTGGCGGAGCAGTGTCGCCGACACAGTTCCGGGGACCGTCCCACGGAGCATGTGGTGATGGCCAACCTGGCGCTTTTCAACAAGGAACTGCTGGGCGTCGGGAAATTCAGTCAGCTTATACACTCGGTCAAGACCGAGGAATATGAGACCCTCGACGAGATGGTCCAGGCCTTGAAAAAGATGTTCGCGGAGCGAATCGCCAAGTGCGACCTGCCTCCCGCGGTGCGTCTCTACATCGACCGGAAAATCGACAAGGTTGTAAAGTACATGCGCACGGAGCATATGTAAGCCATCTTCCTGTAATTCTGCATGGACAAATCACGAAAACCTGCTAGTTTCCAGCGCTATTGAATACGGGCTGGACCCTGTATTCGGAAAAACAGCATTCAGGCAGGAGGACCCGCGCTAAAGCGGGCAGGTGTGGCAGGTATGGCAGATTGGCGCAGCAGGAAACATGAAGTATGGCGAGGGGTCGCGGCTTTGTTGGCGATGGTTCGGAGGTTTCCGGGATTGTTGCTGCTGGTCCCGATTGTGGCCGCGGTGTATGGCTCCTATTGGCTTTTTCCCCTGTCGGCCCATCCAGTAGCCATCCGGCATTTCCTCGGCGCGGAACAGGGAAACGAATCGCGTGCGGTGGAATTTGCCCGTTGCCCCGAAGGTCAACTCGCCGAAGATGAGTTGATGCTTTATCCCTGGCAGTATCTTGAACTGGAATTCCAGCGACCGCTTACAGATTTTGACCTGGCGGTGCAGATACGGGGACGGGATCGTTGCGTGGTTGAGGGGTCGGAAAATGGCAAGGCCTACCGGGACCTGTGGCGGGTCTCCCGGCAGCGGGCCGCCATCGACCAGTGGTCGACTCGCTCGGAGGAATTCCGGCTGGGAACCCCGGTCCGCTTCCTGCACATCAGCGCGGCCAAGCGGCGTGACACGTTTATGATTTCCGATGTGCGTGTCGTACGTCGCATACCCATCCGGCATGCCTGGTTTATCTGGTTGTTCTGGGTGGTGATAGGGGGGCTCTACCTCCTGGCTCGTTTGCCTCGTCTTGAGGCGGCTGCCTCCAGGACCCTGGCGTTTCTGGCCCGGTGCGATTTCCCGTTGACGGCCATCCTGTGTGTTTCCATCCTGTTTCAATTTACTTCCCTGATGATCATTTTAGTCAGCGTTTTTTTGCTGGTCATCCTGGTAATCCAGCTCGCGCGGTTGGCGGTCCGGCGGGTGCCCTTTCCCGCCCTGGTCTTCAATGTCGGGTTCATTATCCTGTTTTTCGCGTTCCTGCCTTCCATCGTCGAACAGTATATAACGTACCGCACGGCCTCCGAATACCATCTGGATGTGGACCACCGCATGAAGCCCAACGGCGAGGAAGTCAATATGGACGGGATCCGCTTCAAGGGCGATGCGGCGGATATCAGGGCGGAGGATTTCACCATACTCTTCCTGGGGGATTCATTCACCTACGGGATGAAACTGCCGTACGAGGCCTGTGTGCCGTACCAGACTGAGGCGTTGTTGAAAGAGCTGTACCCTGAGGACAACATCCGCGTGGTCAATTTCGGTTGGGTGAGTTCGTCGCCACTGTTGAGCTACCGGTTGCTGATGGATATCGGCGAGAAATACAAGCCCGACCTGGTGGTGTTCCTGTTGGACATGACGGACTTTCATGACGACCTGAAATACATGGTGAAAATCGCGAATCGCGAGGGAGTCAAACTGAGCGATTCGCTGATTATTGACAACATCATCGACCGCTTCATGCTTAAATTTATGTCACTGAGCAGCCAGTTGTACCTTAAGCAGCAGTTCCGTTCTTCCGTGGTGAAGCAGAATGAAAACACCAAAATGCTCTCCGAGATACCCGTCCGCTACTTCGCCACCAATCTTCCACTGGAGGAAACACGGTCGTACTTTGAAAAGGGCGTGATGCACAACCTCGAAGAAATGAACACCTATTGCCGGACCCGCCTGGGAGTGCCGATGACCGTAGTACTTGTGCCCAGGGCGTTCCAGTATTCAACCCGTGAAGTGCCCAAAGACTACGAGGCCCACCTGTATACGATCAAGGGACCCTGCGTCCTGAATCCCAACAAATACTTCCGCGAGATAAAAGAGACCCTGCCGTATCCCTTCCTGGATTTATTGCCGACCTTCGCGCAGTCCGAAGCTTTTCCGCTTTTTTTTGAAGATGATCCGCACTGGAACGAAAACGGCGCGCGCCTGGCCGCGGAGACCATCATCACCTTCCTGAAAAACCGGGAACTCCTGCCCGCACAATAGAAATGGTGGAGCGGAAGGGGATCGAACCCTCGACCTTCGCATTGCGAACGCGACGCTCTCCCAATTGAGCTACCGCCCCACACAAACTGTGGTTCAACAGGCCTCTTACCTGTTTTGGGATGGGCAATGTAACAGGCGTCTGTCATGCAGGCAAGCAGATATATCGCAAATTATTCTTCGCGACACACGAATAGCTTGATTCATACAAAGGCTCTGCAGAATTAAACCACCCGCTTCGCTGGAGGCCACGGAGGTCACGGAGA
>RZZM01000469.1 GCA_009929845.1 Spartobacteria bacterium | reverse complement strand
CTCACGGAACTGGCGCGCAATGAACTGTTCAATGACGAGTTGACCCGCTTTATTCCCAACTATGACGGACGCCGCAAGGAACCCGTCGCCCTTCCATCCAAATTGCCCCTGCTGCTGATGCTGGGCACTGAAGGGATTGCGGTGGGTCTCTCCACCCGCATCCTTCCGCACAACTTCTGCGAGTTGCTCACCGCGCAGATTGCCATCCTGAAAAAAGAAAAATTCAAATTGCTGCCCGACTTTCAGCAGGGCGGCCACATGGACGCGGGCGAATACGACCGGGGGAACGGGAAGATCAAAGTTCGCGCGGTCATCGAGGTCAGGGACGAGGCCACCCTCGTCATTCGCGAAATTCCTTATGGAACAACGACCGACTCCCTGATCGGCTCGATTGAAGAGGCCGCACGCAAAAAGAAAATCAAGGTCAAGTCCATCAACGACTTCACCGCCGGCAAAATCGAAATCGAAATCAAGCTGGCGTCCGAACAAAAGACCGACAAGGTGATTCAGTCGCTCTATGCGTTCACGCAGTGCGAGGTCTCCATTTCCAGCCATATCGTTGTCATCCGGGACAAACGCCCCGTCGAAATGGATGTCGACCAGCTTATCCGCTACAACACCGAAATGCTGGTCAAACTCCTGCGCAACGAACTGAAGGCCGCCTGCAACAACCTGCTTGAGGAAATCCACCGCCGCACGCTGGTCCAGATCTTTGTGGAGAACCGGATTTATAAATGGATCGAGGAATGCGAGACGGCCGAGACCGTGCACAATGCCGTGCTCAATGGCGTCAACCAGTACCGTGACGAATTGCGGCGGGATGTGACCGCCAAGGATATCGAAATGCTCCTGGGCATCCCTATTCGCCGCATTTCCCTCTTTGATATGAGCAAGAGCAAACAGGATATCGATAAACTGCTCGCGGAACTCGAAAAGGTCGAAAACAACCTCAACAACCTGATTCCCTACGCCATTCGCTACCTGCAAAACCTCCTGCGCAAATATGGCGGCGACTATCCCCGCCTCACCAAACTCAAAACATTCAAGGAGGTGGAGCTGCGCCAGTTGACCGCCAACGAACTGACCATGTACCACGACCGCGACAAGGGCTATATCGGACACGACATCGCCGGCGACCCGCTCTTCCAGTGCTCCTCGCTTGACCGCATCATCCTTGTCTGGAATGATGGCCGCTACAAGGTCATCCCCCCGCCGGATAAACTCTTTGTCGATCAGCACCTGCTCTACTGCGCCATCATGGACCGTAATCACGTCTTCTCCCTGGTCTACTGCGACGACCAGATCACCTACATGAAACGCTTCAACTTCGGCGGCGTGATCCTCAATCGCGACTATTCCTGCGCGCCGGAAGGCGCGACGATCCTCTTCTTCTCCGATAAAGACCCGGAACACCTGTATGTCAAATACAAGAAGGCCAAACGCCAGCGGATCAATCAGCAGGTGTTCCACCCCAAGCAGCAGGCGGTCAAAGGGGTCAAGGCGCGCGGCGCGCAAATGACGGTAAAGGAAATACGCGCCATCACGGATACCAAGCCCAGAAACTGGGATAAAGATAATGACGCTCCGCGTGGAGCAATGATTGATTTTGTTTAGGAAAACGGGTATGAACGTTCCCATGATGAGAACCGGTTCCTCAAAACATGTTGGAAGAAATGATCCTTGTCCGTGCGGCAGCGGCTTGAAATTCAAGAAGTGCTGCATGCTCAAACGGACCCAACCGCGGGACGACCGCGCAAGTGTCTACTTCCGCAAACACGGCATCCACCTCAAGGGCCCGCACGATGTGGAGGGCATCCGTAAAGCGGGCGTACTCGTCCTCCAGGCCCTGGACCTGGCCGAGCAAATGATCGCGCCGGGCGTGCGAACCGAGGACATCAATACCCTCGTGCATGATTTCACCATAAAAAACAACGCCATACCCGCGCCGCTCGATTACCAGAGCTTTCCCAAAAGTGTGTGCATCTCCATCAACGATGTGATCTGCCACGGGATTCCCGGGGAACGGCGACTCCAGGACGGCGATATCGTCAACGTGGACGTGACCACCATCCTGGATGGCTATTACGCCGATGCCAATAAAACGTTCTTTGTCGGAACGCCCGGACCGGACGCGCGGAAAATCGTCCGCGTGGCCCGCGAATGTCTGCGCCAGTCCATCGGGGTGATCCGCCCCGGCGGCACGATCGGCGATATCGGCTGGGCTATCCAGCAATACGCCGAGGCCGAGGGGTGCTCCGTCGTGCGCGAATTTGTCGGACACGGCGTGGGGTTCGAATTTCATGAGGCCCCGCAAATCGCGCATTACGGACGCAAAGGGCGCGGCGTGAAACTGGTCCCCGGCATGGTCTTTACCGTCGAACCCATGATCAACCTCGGGCGTAAAGACCTGTATATCCTCGATGACAAATGGACCGCCATGACCAAGGACGGCTCGTTGTCCGCCCAGTTTGAACAAACCCTGCTGGTTACCCCGGACGGTGTCGAGAGCCTGACCCCCTTCGACCTGTCCGCCTGATCCAAGGATTTCACGTAAACACAGACATCAATGAAAAAAAGGCCGCGAATTATGAAACAGATATCAATACTCATGCTGATAATCGCATTCGTCACGGGCGCCGCGCGGGCGGAGACCGTATTCCCCGGCGAAGACTGGGAAGACCAACCGGACCCCCTGGCCTCCCCGGAAGCCGTCCCCGGCGGCGCCATCCGCCTCTTTGCCGGCCAGTTCCCGCAAAGCCTGAACTACTACCTCGACAACAATGTCCTGACGGCGGATATCTTCGGCAGCCTGTATGAATCGCTGCTGACGACCGATCCCCTGACCGCGGACTACCAGCCCGGTCTGGCCAAACGCTGGACGATTTCCGACGACAAAAAAACATTTACCTTCGAACTCGATGAGCGCGCCGTCTGGAGCGACGGGACCCCCATCACCGCGCACGACGTAGCCTGGACCTTCGAGGCCATCATGAATCCAACCAACATAACCGGCGTTCACAAGGTAAGCCTCCAGACCTTTGAACCGCCCGTCGTCCTCGATGACCGGGTGATTCAATTCACCGCCAAAGAAGTACACTGGCGGAACCTGGGGGCCGCCGGCGGATTCGCGATCATGCCCAAACACATCTTCGCCGATCAGGATTTCAACAAAATCAATTTTGAATTCCCCGTGATGTCCGGCCCCTACCGCATCCAGGAAATCAAAGAGGGCGTCTACATTAAACTCGGCCGGCGCGACGACTGGTGGGCGCGAACGCAAAAACGCTTTCAGCAGGTGGC
>RZZM01000099.1 GCA_009929845.1 Spartobacteria bacterium | reverse complement strand
TCAAACCCCGGCTCATTGGCACGGTCGTAGTACCCCTGCGCCTGCAGGGATATAAAATGCCTGCCCTGTCCAAAATATCGCTTCACCATCTCACCTGCCCGGTAATAGGGGCCGTCCCGGCCACTGTCATCCAGGTAATCTCTATACTCAACCACCGCCCGGGTAATACTTACCCAGGCCGGACTGACCACCCATATTAGAGCAGGATTCATACCAAAAATATTCACCAGCGGGTCGTGCCCGTAGGTCAATCGGTCCACGCGCACCGGCAGGTCAAGCAGGGTCGCCGGCCCGGCCCGCCGCAAGCGCGCCGAACCCCCGTAAAACATGATTTCCTGCTCGCGGGCGTCATCCAGCCAGTTGTTGTAGGCGTTTACATCAACCAGCGCGCTCCAGCTCCGGCGCTCCCCCACGTCATAGCTCACTTCGCCCCGCCCGAAGAGCGCTCCCCCGTATACCTTTTGCGGGAGGGAATTACTGACCACCTCCAGCTCGCCGATCTCACTGTCGATAATCGTCGAGGACGGCCCGTAATTCACATTGTCGTCATGAAACCCGCTCACCGCGATGTCCCCCGAGACCTCCCAACGTTTCAGGCGCAGCCGGATACTGTCCATGTACCGGTCGATGTTGCGCTCCACCTGCTCGGGCGGATCCCCGTTCAGGGCCTGCTCAAAATAGCGTTGCGCCGTCTCGTACCGTCCCATCGCGTAGTAGGTCCGAGCCAGCTCCAGTCGCGCGCGTTCATTGTCCGGATTCTGCATCAGCACCCGCTCGAATGCGAACAGCGCGTGCGAATGCTTTCCCGCCGCCAACGCCGACATCCCCAGGGCAAAATTAATCTGCTCATCATCCGGCTCCGCTTTGAACAGCCGGGAGAATATCTCCATGGCCTCCCGATAATTACCCATCTCGTACTGGTCCATACCCTCCTGGTAAGTCTGCCCGGAACAAACGGAAAGGAACACGGACGCCAGCAGGCTCATCCAACAAATCACACAACAGTGCCTTCTCATTCACACACTCCCAATTCAATCAAACCACGCCAACCGCAACCATCCGCGCCCGGCGCCCGATGTTCTGCCCATATTTGCACGTTTAACATATACATACATATAGCTTAACAAAAAGTGTATAGCGTTTTATCATTGGATGCAATATAACAATGCAAAGGAATCAATGAACAGGAAAGATGACCAGGATGAAAAAACGGGCTAATACAAATCGGGGCTTTGACCCGAAGAAACACCAGGCCGCGATGGAGGAAATCCGCCGCGAACGCATCCAGCGCGAAAGCGGATACCGCGCGCGCGCCCTGAAACTCTTCCCCCATATCTGCGCAAGCTGTGGACGCGAGTTCGAGGGACAACGCCTCAAGGAACTGACCGTCCACCACAAGGACCACGACCACACCAACAACCCCCCGGACGGCAGCAACTGGGAATTACTCTGCCTCTACTGCCATGACCACGAACACGAAAAATACCTCATGAAAGGGCATGGCGACGGACGCGGCGCCAACACCTCCGCGGTCTCCGCGGGCTTCAATGTCTTCGATAACCTCGATACCCTGCTTGATGTACGGGAGGCCGGGGATTAGGGGGCGGGTTGAGGGGTATCCGGTTAACCGCGCGGTCGCCTTCCGTGATCCCCTTCCAGCAGTTCACCTGATTGCTCACCACCGTACAGGCGTTAGCCTGCCGCGTACATACAATCGGAATTTTCTGACGTGAGCGTTGCGCGATATAACGTGTTTCCAATCACTGGAAATCCCGTATGGGGCCCCATTTTGACATCAAAAATATAGTGCGGTGAACATTATTCCTGTTCCGGAAGCGGGATATCGCTGATTACCCAGGTGCCAAATGGATCGACACGGCTCAGTTGGCGGGGTTGGCCTACGAGCGCATACTCGTTGCCGTTGAGGATGACGACCGTGTCGTACGCATTCATATCCACTGTGATGCTGCGGGCGGTGGAAACCGCCTTCTCCTTATCGCCGACGACTATCCGTCCGGCGTCCTCGATGACCTCGATCCAGGAGACCCGTTTTCGGTCCAACACAATAACGCCCGGTGTACGGATGACGCATCTGGGAAACGCAAAGGTGGGGGAATTCCGACGGTTTGGGATGCGTGTTTTGAAGCGCAGTGTTTTCCAGGTTACGCCCTCATAGTCCCGGTCGCCCCAGGCGATGGGGATGACATAAAGGATAAACACAAGCCACCCGGCCATCTTTTTCCATTGTACCCGCTGTTTGTCCATTTCCTGTGACTCCATATGCATAGTATATCGACTGTATGGGGAAAAAGTTAATGGCGGGCGTCGGATTATCCGGGCGCACATGACGGGGCGATTTTTCTTTCCTCTGTCCGGCACGCTGCTACAGTCAGGGCAGGCAAACAGAAATAACGAGAAAGAAGCATACGTATGGCAGCACGCAAACAGGCATTTGAACGACCGGACGGCAGGGCGCAGGACGAACTGCGGAAGATAACCATAATGCGTGACGCGGCCCCCGCGGCCAAAGGATCGGTACTGCTCAGCATGGGCGCCACGCAGGTCATCTGCGCGGCGAGCGTTGAGGAATCGGTGCCCCACTGGATGCGGGTGCAGAAAATTCCCGGAGGCTGGGTAACCGCCGAATACAGCCTGCTGCCCTATTCCACCGCGGGACGGACCCGGCGGGAAGTCACCTTTGGAAAACCCGGTGGGCGGACGCAGGAAATCCAGCGGATGATCGGGCGTTCGCTGCGCGCGTCCGTTGATATGGAAGCCCTGGGCCAGCGGACGATCTGGATTGACTGTGATGTGCTGCAGGCCGACGGCGGGACGCGCACGGCATCTATTACCGGCGGGTTCATCGCCCTGCGACTGGCCATCAACGCGCTGCTCAAAGAGGGGCTGCTCAAAGAGGACCCGATACGCGAGCGGGTGGCGGCAGTGAGCGTGGGCCTATACAACGGAAAACCCGTGCTGGACCTGAATTACACCGAGGATTTCGCGGCAGATGTCGACATGAATCTTGTCATGACATCCACCGGAAAATTCATTGAGATCCAGGGGACCGCGGAAAACGAGCCCTATTCCCAAACAGCGCTCAACGCCATGCTGCGCCTGGGGCGTAAGGGGATCACGGAACTGCTGGTCATGCAGGAAAAGGTCACTTGTAACGGCGAATGATCACGAGATCAATTCGTCGATCTGCTCTTTAAGTTTTTCGATGACGGCCTGCTGAATATTTTTGGGCACCACAAAGTGATGGGCGTGTTCAAGTTCCTCAAAGACCTTGAGCGCCACTGAATGGGCAAAATTCTCCAGTTTCATAATCCATCTCCGTTTATGAACAATCCTGTGTACCCAATGCAGCCCGGCCGATTATCCAAGACGGCCGGGGAACGGCAGCCCGGGAGCAATGGTTTGGGCGGCGAGTATATACAGCAAAACCAATGTGATGATCGCGGCGCACAGGGCCAGGATAGGAAACACGGGATGGATATCCATCTCACCGGGCACCTCAGTCTTTTCGACGCGGCTCATCGACCTGGAGGGCATCACAGTGGGCTTTGAAATCGTCAGTTCGCGACTTGCCGAGGTGCCGTCCGGACGCTTGATACGCACGGTCTTGCGGCGGGTATGCAGTTTGGCGCCGCCCTCGGCCTCCGGCGGCAATTCAATGCGGGCCGTTTCACTCTTTTTGGCATCTTCCACAGATGGCACCGCGATGGGAGTCGGCGCATGGGAGATCGGCGCGGTCGGCGGGGCTACAGGGCTGCTCAGGATAGCGGTCGGCGGGGTCTGCGTCGGCCGTTTTATACGGATCGTGCGCGGCCCGGTCTGGCCGTCCCTGGCTTTGGTAAACTTGCTCGCATCAAGCACCGCCGTGCGCTTTTTAAAGATATCCGCGTCATCTTCGGTGGTGATCACTTCCCCCATATCCAGGCGCGTCGTCGTTTTTCTCAAGCCTTCAGCCATCTGGTGTTCAATGGCCTTGCCATCCACACGCTGTGTATCCCCCTTGTTGGCCAAGTCGTCAACCTGTACACGAACCGTCTGTTTTTTGGTCGCTTCCGTAATATCTTCCGGTTGCACATTCTTGAGATTTTCTGCCGGGGCATCAATGCGGATGGTGCTCTTTTTGGCTTCCTCTAAGCTGGGCGCCGAAACCGGTTTTTCCTCAGGCATATCAATACGGATGGTGCTGCTCTTGGCGTGCTCACCCATCTGCGCCAGCTCATCCTCATCCATATCCGCGACAATACCGCTGCCGGGCGGCAGGGCTTCCTCTTCTTTGGATTCGATTTTGATCGTGCTTTTTTTACTATCCTCGTCCACGACGGGCTTTTTCGGTTCCGCCAGAGGCATATCAATGCGGATGGTGCTGCGCTTCGCCGATTCCTCGAGGGCGGCCAGTTCGTCTTCGCTCATTTCCGAGACGATACCGCTTCCAGTGGGCAGTTCCTGCGTCTCGGAAGCATCAATGCGGATGGTGCTCTTCTTGGCTTCCTCATCAGTATGGCCCAGATCGGTTTGCATTTGGACGGGGCTGGGCAGGGGCTCGACGGGGGGCGTGGCCATCGCCTGCTGTAAGGTCGGAACCTTTTCATTCGACGCGTCTTCCGGGGTCATCGCCTCAGAGAGATCGATGCGCGAGGTCTCCGATTTCTTGTCCTTGACGACAGGCGGTTTGGGCGCGGGCTTCTTCATGCTTCCCGGCCGTTGTATTCTCTGCACACCACCCGGGCCACCCAATTTGTCCTTCTTCGGCGCCTCCGGTTGCTTCTCGTTGCTTTGACCATTATTTTCTGTCATCAACATACTCCCTAAATTTCATACCTGCATACTACGCCCCATACGCGCCGGGGTCAAAATAAAATATTCAACTGACATACGAATAAAACGTATTTAACCCCTTCCTGCACACAAAATCAACCTTTTTGGGGGCCGAGTTCAATAAAACTTAGGCAATCCTTGCCGGCGCGGGCCATTTTTTGTAATGTTGTGGCTTGAACATACAGAACTACGCATGGAGTAAACAATGCAGACAGCTTTTTGGAAGATGCACGGCGCATCCAATGATTTTATCCTGATTGATGACCGGACACTCACCTTTCCGGTGGAAGACAGCGCATGGATTGCGCGCATGGCGACACGGCGGACCGGCGTCGGCTGCGAGGGCGTCATCCTGATCCAACCCTCGGAGACATCTGATTTCCGCATGCGCTTTTTCAATCCGGATGGCGCCGAGGTGGAAATGTGCGGCAACGGCGCGCGCTGTGTCGCCCGGCTGGCCCATGAACTCGACGCGGCGCCCGAACAGATGACCATCGAAACGGTGGCCGGACAACTGCGCGCGCAAGTGAACGGGACACAGGTCCGCTTGTGGATGACCCCACCCAAGGACTGGCACCTGAACATGATGCTGAACCTCAAGGATCAGGAGCACACTTGCCACGCGGTCAACACCGGCGTTCCGCATGCGGTCATTCAGGTGGCGGATATTGACGAAGTCCCCGTGCAGGAACTGGGAGCGGCCATCCGTTATCACGCGGCATTCGCACCGACCGGGACCAATGCCAATTTCATGCAGGTGACCGGTCCGGATTCGCTGCGTGTGCGCACCTACGAACGCGGTGTTGAAGCGGAAACACTGGCCTGCGGAACAGGCATGGTGGCCTGCGGCCTTGTCGCAGGAAAACTGGGGCTCGTGTCCCAGCCCGTGCGCATCACCCCCGCCAGCGGGGACCTGCTGGAGGTGGCCTTCTCCCTGACCGAGGCCGGCGCGGATGCAGTTACCCTGCTGGGACCGGCCATGCATGTTTTTGAAGGGACAATCCGGCGCGATGCGAACTAGACCTTGCCCGAAACGGGTCAACGGGCGGCGAAGCCGTGAATTCCGGGTTCCAGGTGCCGCCAGGGGTTTTCAGCAGACATTCGATTAACAAGCCTGGCCCGGTTATGGTATGTTTATCATCGAGGTCTGCTGCCAGGCGCGGATCCCCGAAATGCTATATGTACCATCATGGAGTTTGTATGAAAAATGCCGTCCGCGTTAGAGTGTCGATTCTCGTCTCTGGCATGTTTCTTTACTGCGCGACCTGCCGGGCGGAATCCATCGTGATTGACCATACCTGCGTAAACTACACACAAATACCATCGGAATGGATTGATACCGCCAAAGACCTGCTGAAGGTACATTATGCGCATACCTCACACGGCAGTCAGCTTTTTTCCGGCTTGGCAGTGCTCGAATCGCAGGACACAACCTACGCCTACGAACAAGGCTACCGCTCGCTGCCAACGGCAACCAATGCGGTGTGCTTCTTCGACGGACAGGAAGACGACACGTACATCACGCCGGAAATGTACTGGAACGGGGTGGCGGGCATGAACCAAACCCGCGCGGTCCTCAACAACAATCCCACCATCAATGTGTCCATGTGGTCATGGTGCGGCCAGGTCTCCAGCGCGTCAGAAGACTACATCCTGACCTATCTGACGAACATCGCCCAACTGGCGGCGGAGTACACCAACGTGACATTTGTCTATATGACCGGGCACCTGGACGGCACGGGGACCGGCGGCAACTTACACCAGCGCAACGAACAGATACGGCAGTGGTGCGCAGCGCACGATGCGGCGCTGTTCGATTTTGCGGACCTGGAAAGTTATGATCCGGACGACAACGCCTACCTGGCCCTGAACGCAGATGATAATTGCGATTATACCGGAGGAAACTGGGCCACAGAGTGGTGCACGGCCCATGCCGGGAGCAACCTGTGCGCAAGCTGCAGTTGCGCCCACTCGCAATCCCTTAACTGCAACCGCAAAGGCCGGGCGTTGTGGTGGCTGCTGGCCCGGCTGGCCGGCTGGCAACGCGTGGCTGGACCCGATTTTGTGGTCAGTGATATCACCCTTAACCGGTCCGCCTATGTCTGGGGGGAGACCCCACCCGCGACGGAAACAATCTCCAGGGACCGCGCGAGGGAAACACGTGATGCGGGCATGGCCCTGTCTCCGAACACGGCGTTTGAGGCGTCCTCCTATATGGACACCTTCCTTTCCGCTTATGTGACCGTCAGCAACCGCGGGTCCGAGGCAGGCGCCGGGGGTACATTGTCCGTCTGGACCGACAAGCCGGCCGCCGCCACTTGCGGCGAGGCGGGCGACGCCGCCACGGTGCTGGGCCAGCTTGCGGCCGGTCAATGCACACAGGTTCTGTTTTCCGCCCTGGCCCTGCCCACCAACACAGGGAGCCATACCTTCCGGGCCGTTGCCGACAGCGCCTGCGTAACCACAGAAGAGAGTGAATACAACAATCAGGCCACCACCACATACACCGTGGCCGACCCCTCCCCGTTTGCCTTCACCGCCCAGGCCCGCACCAACAGCCTGGTCCTGCACTGGTCGGCGCCTTACGACACGGCGCTCTCCAACAGCACCGTCATGGTGCGCTGGAAAGACAGCGGCTATCCATCAGGCGTCGGCAACGGCGTATTGCTCTACTCCGGGACCAATCAATACGCCGCCCATACCAACCTGGTCCCCGGCCAAATGTATTACTACCGAATATGGGTTTCGCAGGATGGCGTCGCCTTCATCGACCCGCCTGTCGGCACCAACACAACACAGGCACGCCCTCATCTGCAACCCGCGTCTCTCCTGCTGCGAAGCGCGACATCCTTCACACAGGGCGGCAAGGAAAAATCGCCCTGCCGCATCCTGTTTTTTGACGACAACGGCGCCGGGCGCATCGCGACAAACCGTCTCCCCGCACCCTTTAACCTTTCCACGTCGTGGACCATCGAGGGATGCGGCAACTTCAACCCCGCATATGACGGCGACGAAGTGCTGCTGCGCAAATCCGACGGCGCCCTGTTTCTTCTCTACATCGACTACGACGGGACCCTCGCCTGGGATGCCAACACCAATACCGTGTACTGGCGATCCTACAATGCCGGAAGCGACTATGCCTCCAACGCCGCAAACTGGACGATTGACGCCATCGGTGACCTGACCGGAGACGGCCTGGACGAGCTGGTCATCCGGGACCGGACCTCTTTTTGGGAAGGCGGAAAGACCAAATCACTCGTCAAGGTGTTGCGCTATAATCCGGACGGCAGCGGCACCCTGCGCGCTACGCAGCCGGAGGCATTCAAACTCGCCACCCGCTGGGTCATCGAGGGCACGGGCCGTTTCAATTCTAACACCCTGAACTCCTCAAGCTGCGCACAGCAACTCCTGCTTCAGCACACCACGGACGGCGGCTTTTACCTGTTGTATTTCACTGACAACGGGGACCTTTACTGGAATGCCGATGACACCAACAACCCGTGCTGGACCTCCTGGACCCCCCAAAGCGCCTTCACCACCAATGCCTCCACCTGGCAGGTCGAGGCCCTCAACGATATTAACGAAGATGGCCTGGATGAAATCCTCTGCCGCAACAGCGCTTCCTTTTCTCAGGGAGGGAAAACCAAGGCCTCGCGGCGGATTCTTTTCTTTGCCGATAATGGCACGGGGCGCTTGAAGTCCGCGCAACCCGCCGAGTTCGCCCTGGCCGACACCTGGCAGGTCGAAGCGATGGACAATGTCAACACTACCAACGCAATCACCACCGCGGGCGCGTCGCAAATCCTGTTGCGGCACACGTCCGATGGCGGATTTTACCTGCTTTACCTGAATCCGGACGGAACCCTCTATTGGGAGGATACCACCAATGATCTGTGCTGGACCTCCTGGACCCCCGGTCAGGCCTTCAGTACCAATGCGGCCGCGTGGAGCGTGCAAGCCACTGGCAACCTCGACGGGTCACGATAGCTTTTTTGTCGTTTTGAGAAGGTCTGAAGGGCCGTGATGCATTTCGCAAGCAGACATATCTCATTGAAACAATTTGCAGTCCAGGCGTTAGCCTGCCGCGCAGGTACAGGGCGTGGCGCCTGGACTACAAACAACCTGTAGGGTTGCAGGGCCATGCCTCGCCGAGGAGGATGCGCATGGCCTCCGCGGCGCAGGTCAGCCCGAAAATGCCAGGCACGGGACAGAGGCTTCCCAGCGCCGGACGCACGCGTCCAAGCCCTTCGTCCCAGCCCTCTTCCAACGATTCTTCCAACGACCCGCCGGCCTCGCGGGTGCGTTTGGGTTCCGTCGAATACACGCACTGGATGCCTTCCGTGACACCGCGACGTCGCAGCCGTTTGCGCATAAAGCGCGCCAGCGGACAATGCTGTGTGCGCGAGATATCAGCCACCTCGACCGCCAGCGGATCAACGCGTGTCGCCGCGCCCATGGCCGAAATGACCGGAATGCCGGCCTGTACGGCGGCCGTCAGCAAGGTCGCTTTGGGATTCACACTGTCAATCGCGTCAATAATCACATCCGGACGCGGTGTCATAAGGCGCCCGACGCTCTCTTCATTGATGAACAGATCACACGCTTCCACCCGGCAATCCGGGGCGATGTCTTTCACCCGTTCCGCCGCCACGTCGATTTTTGGCCTGCCGATGGTGGAATGCGCGGCGAATAGCAACCGGTTCAGGTTACTGACATGAATGGTGTCAAAATCCACCAGCCGGATATGTCCGAGACCGGATCGGACCAACGCCTCGACAGCAAACGAACCGACCGCGCCGATACCTGCGACGGTCACGGTTGCGGCGGTAAGTCGGGCCAGTCCGTCCGCATTTAAAAGCATTTTCACACGTTTCAGGGGGGCGTCAGGCATACGTATTTCCATTCTTGCCGCCGCTTATCGGCGATTCGGGGGACCGTTGAAACAGCGCACAGGCATTGTTCCAGTTGAGTTCGGCCACATGCGGGACCGTCAGGCCGAGCAATTCGGAAGCGACATTGATCACGTAACGAATGTGGGCGGGCTCATTGGGTTGCCCGCTGACCTCGCCGTCAATCATTGGCGGGATGTCCGGCGCATCCGTTTCAAACAGCAAACGTTCACGAGGAACCGCAAGAAGCGCCCGGCGCGCTTTTTTGTTATGCGGACGGGTGATGGACCCGGAAAAGGAGAGATAACCGCCCAGTGCTGTCAGGCGTGGAATCAGCTCAACGGGCCCTGAAAAGGAATGAATGGCGAAGCCGGATGCGAAGGGCCCGCTTTCCTCAAGGAGTGCCATCATTCGCCCCCAGGCCCGGCGACAATGAATGGATACCGGACGTTGCAGCCGACAGGCCAATTGCACCTGCGCCATGAAGACTTCTTCCTGCGCGACGGCATCATACTCCGCCAATGCGTGGTCCAGGCCGATCTCCCCCACCCCGGCTCCGGGCGCCGTCAGATACTCCTGCAAACGATCCATCCACCGCGGCGAACGTGACGCGACGTACCAGGGATGCAGTCCAAATTGCGGCAACAGGGCATCGTACTCTTCCGCCAGGTGCGCCACGCGCGCCCAGTCGGCCTCTCCGGTTCCGCAACAGACCATCCGGGACACCCCGGCCGCCTGCGCGCGCACAAGCGCCTCGGGGAGGATCGGCATCAGTCGATCGTCCTGCAGGTGGCAATGTGCGTCAAACAACCTCATGGGATAGCCGCGCGAATACGATACACCACACTGGTCTCCGGTCCGGCTGTATCAAGATCAAATACCAGGTTGCTTCCGGTCCCCGCAGCCTGCTCCCAAAGCGCCCAGCCGCCCGCGATCAGGTCAGTATTACGTTCCACGGCATACACCCGTCCCGGGGAGGTGTAGGGCACATTGAGCGACCCCGTTTCCACCCGCAGCAGGGAGTCCGCGCTTTCCGGATCCGTTCCCGCCAGGTACTCCTCACGGTCCGTCATGCCGTCGCCGTCGTAGTCATTGGTATAGGCTTGGTCACCCGTGGTGTACCCAAGGTTGGTATAGGCCTCCTGCCAGACATCGGGGACGCCATAGCCGTGCGTATCCGGCGCCTCGCCGACCACCACGGGCGGCGAGAAGGTCGACGTGTTGCCGTTGGTATCGGTGGCCGTCGCGGTAACAAGATAGCCGGTGGGCGTAGTATATGGATAATAGATTTCGAACAGCGCCATTCCAGAGGGATCGGTGATGAAATTCTCGCGCCAGAGTAGTTCTTTGCCCTCGGCAAACCCGAACATATTGGACGTCTCTGTGGCAAAGAACTCGATCAGGTACTCGCCATCGGGCTCCGTTTCGAGCACGCCGAAGATGTGCGTACTGGCGCGGAACACATTCGTGATCAGCGGCTGGCGCTGGTAGCGGTTGGGACAGCCGTCGCACTCGGCATAGCTGTATACCTGGGTGCCCAGGCGAATACCCATCAGCAAATTCGAATAGATCGCGTTGCCGAGGACAGGATTGCGCACCCCGGTAAAGACGGCCACGCCATGCCCGAGATTGTAACTGATATCATTGCCTTCCCACCAGTTCGTGCTGCCCACGCGGTTGGCGTCGCCGCCATGCAGTTGCACGCCATGCCCGAGGTTTCCCAAATTAGTCGCCCCGCCGATCATGTTGCCGTGGATAAAATTATCATGCGACGCCGCGTTCCATATCTCGATGCCGTCATCCAAATGAGCCGCGATCATGTTGTTCAGGCCGACGTACGTGAAGGTCGCGTGGCTGATAAGAATGCCGTTGTCGCCATTGCCCAACGGCTTCGTTCCCGTGCTGTCCGTTCCGATCAGGTTGCCGGAAATCCGGTTGTTTATCGCGCTGGAGTAAGGCGGCGTGCTGTTGCTGACGATCACCCCGTTGCCGAGGTTGCCGGAAATCACATTATTGCTCAATGTATTTTCAGCGGAGTCCACGACAACCACGCCGTTACCAAGGTTGCCCAGTCCCTCCTGCCCGTTGGTATCAGTTCCGATCACATTGCCCTCGACCAGGACCTCGCGCGCACCCTCGCCCCGGATCAGCAATCCGTCGCCCAGGTTCCCCACGATCATATTCCCGGCCACGACATGTCCCGCGCCGTGATACAGGGCGACGCCGCACAACCCGTTGGGCACGGCATTGGTCCAGTCCGAATCCGCGCCGATCCCATTGAGCAGGATGGCGTGGGCCCCCGAGAGCGCGCCGGTCACCATGACCCCGTGCCCGAGATTGCCGCTGATAAAATTCGCGGCATCTTCATTGGTTCCGCCCACGGTCACTCCAGCGACATCATACAGGCATATCCCGTGCCCGCCGTTGGTCGCCGGCGCCCAGCCGGGCACAAACATGCCGATGCGATTGCCCGCAATCACATGGCCGGCGCTCATACCCTCATCCGCCACATGCACGCCATCACCGGCATTGCCCGCAATGTAGTTGCGATAGACTATATCCCCACCCACGTAACAGAACAGGCTGTTTTCGATATATACACCGTGCCCCTGATTGGCCACCACCTCGTCGCCGGCTTCGTTCAGTCCGATATTGTTGCCGCCCACGAACACACCCGTGGAATCGTGTATCTCGACACCATGACCCTGATTGCCCGAGATGTTGTTGTTCGGCCAGTACTCACCGCCGATCGTGTCGAAAAATCCGTTTTCGATGAAGACTCCCGGACCCGCGTTGCCCAACGGAGCGAACGGATCATTATCCGGCGCGCCGATGTTGCAGAACTGCACCCGGTTGCTGAGGGTATGCTGCAAGACCACCCCCCTCTGGCTGCCGCCGATATTGCTGTAGCGAACGGTGCATTCGACGGCATTCGAGAGGATCAATCCTACGCCCGCGTTGGTCACAACATCTCCAATCACAGTTTTCCCATATCCCGAATTCATATAGGAGTAGGTTTTTCCGCTGCAATTCTGGATACGAATGCCCGCCTCACTGGCGCCGCCCACCCAGTTTTGGCGCGAGGACGAGGCGGACATGCTGGCGTTGTCCAGCACAATGCCGTACTCGAGGTTGGTCGTCACCACAAACTGGTTGGTGTCGAAGCCGATGTAATTGCCGTACACCCAGGTGTTGGTTGTATTCGAAAGGTAGATGCCGGTGCGCCCGTCGATGATATTCTCATCCCCGGCCGACGTACCCCCGATCCAGGTCTCGGTGGAACTTTCCACCCGGATAGCAGGGCCTTCATTCACGAGGTTCTTTTCGTATTCCGGAGGAAAGCCGATATAATTGCCAGCGATGGTATTGCCGGAGGAATTGGTCCCGATATAGACACCGCAGCCGTAGTTGGCGCCGATCACGTTACAGCCGTTGGTGATCGAATCTCCCAGGTGGTTATAGCGTGCTCCGCCGACCATCGCCACACCATGGCCCAGGTTGCCGTAGTTGGTCACACCGCCGCGCGTCATCCCGATGTAGTTGTTGAATATATCGCTCCACCCGGCGCGCGTGGACTCCAGGCGGATGCCGTCGCCCGAATTTCCGCAAATCACGTTCCCGTGCTCGATCCCAATCAGGTTGCGCCCCTCATACGCGTGTACCCCATGCCCGAAATTCTCGATCAGTGCGGTGCCGTTGGTATCCAGTCCGATCAGGTTGCCATCCAGCCGGTTGTATCGCGCATTGGTATTGATCATCACGCCGCCCTCGCCGTTGCCGGAGATGACATTGCCCTCGCGCCAATAGGTCGAGTCGTTGGTCAGGCCGCCGATCCAGTTGTACTGCGAATAATAGGAAATGCGCCCGTCCAGGAAAACGCCATACCCGTCGTTGCCGAGTCCTTCCGCCCCGGTTGCCTTGGTTCCGATAAGATTGCCCTGCACGTAATTGTTGGAGGTCGCGTGCGAGAGGCGGACGCCGTCCGCATAATTCCCGGAAATCAGGTTCCCCAGGGGGACCGGGCATCCGCCCACCCAATTGCCCGCGGCGCCCTGCAGGTATACCCCACAACGGTTTCCGCGCGCCGCTTCGCCCGTGGCATCCGTTCCGATCCGGTTGGCCTGAATCCTGTTTTCGTTCGCGTTGTAGAGGGCGACCCCGGCCACGCCGCTGCCCGCGATCACATTCCCGAGCGCGGGGTTCGTCCCGCCAATAGTCACGCCGTGGGTCCCCTTGATCAGGATGCCGTAAAATGCGTTGCTCAGGAGGGTGCTGCCGTCCGCGCCCAGTCCGATATAGTTGCCCATCACCCGGTGAGTGGTCCGCCCATTGGATTCAAAACAGATGCCCGCGCCTTCGTTGGTCGTGGCGCCCCGGCTGGCTACGATAATATTCCGATCACTCGATGATGCGCCGCCGATGGTCAGGTTGGTGGCGAGCACATAGATGCCGCCCCGTCCGTTTCCATACGATTCGGTACCCGCCAGCCCCGTTCCAATACGATTGCCAATGACCAGCGCGTTGTGACCGCCGGTAAAATAGATCCCCCATCCATTGGTGGCCGCGCAGATCACATTCGACCGAATGGTCATATTAGCGGCGTTCACCCGGATGCCATCATAGCTGCCCGCGTTGCCGAGTCCGATCTTATCCCCGGCAGGCGAAAGCCCGATAACATTGTTGTCGATAAGAAGTCCCGGCACACTCACGCGAATGCCGTGCCGACGACAGGCCGCGATCACATTGCGCGCGTCGTCCGGGCCTCCGATGACGTGTCCGCTGCCCGACCAAATGTATATTCCGTCCTCGTTGATGCCGCCCACCGAATCTCCGTTTGCGTTCAGCCCGATGTAATTCCCCTGGATGAGGCAGTTGGTCGTTGTAGATGATACCGCCGGGCGTACATGGATACCGTCCAGACCGCAACGCGCAATGATATTGCGGTCGCCGGGGTCCACGCCGCCGACCACATTGTTATCCCCCTGGAGTTGAATGCCGTACATCGTGTTCATTGCGGCGGTCAGCCCATCGGGCAGGACGCCGATCCGGTTGCCCCGCAGGGTATTGCCATGGCCTTCGATGATGAATCCCGTCTCGTTGGAGTAGGAGGTATTATTCGCCACCAGGTTATTGTCGCCCGTCACCCGCACCGAACCCTGTTGCCCGGAATAAAACAGGTTGTTTGTGATTATGTTGTTCGTCCCGCAGAACGAACAGCCATAGGGTGTGACATTGAAATAATTGGTATTTCCCGCAAAGGTATTGTGCGAACCGTTCACTTGGAGGTAGCGCAGTCCCACATCGGTCACGATGTTATGATCTCCGCTGACCAACAGGCTCAAACCGCTCCCCGCACGGACCTCGTTGCTGGCCCCGATGGTCATGGTACTGCTCTCCCCGCGCCAGGTCAGGGAGGGTTGAAAATAGTTCCGGTTGCCGGCGGTTACGGTCACATTGCTGAACCAACTGTTTTCGACCATGTAGTTGTCGCCCACATGCAACTGTCCTCTGAAGGCGCACTGGTTAATACTTCCCGCGCTGCCTCGGCAATACACCGTCCCGTCAATCTGGCTGTCATAGAGGTTCGCCCCGCCCCGGAAATCCATCGTACCGCGCAG
>RZZM01000468.1 GCA_009929845.1 Spartobacteria bacterium | reverse complement strand
GCCCGGGGGCACCGCGGGTTCTTTGGGGTTGACGGGGCACGGGTACAGGCCGGCTCGATGGGAATCTCGCCCTCCAGGGGTTGTGTTTGTACAGCAAACATGGAGGGCGGGCTTGTCCTGCGTAGTCCCCGCGAGCGGGACGAAGAAGGATACTCTTTGGGATGCGAAGCCGGTTAACGGCCGGGGGTGATGTGGACGGGCGGTTTCCAGAGGCCGCCGGCCCCGCCGTTGTCGGTAACGCGTATGGCCAGGGTGTTCTGTCCCTTGCGCAGCAGGTTGTTGGGGATGGTGTAGTTGCGCTCCTGGCGGAAGACATCGGGGCCGGCCCTGGTCTGGCCGATGCGTTTTCCGTTGAGGTAGGCCTCGTCGGCATCGTCGATGCCGCCGATGACCAGTTTGGGCCCGAAACTCGGATTGAAGAGCTGTCGCAAGCGCGCTTGGCTCAAATCAAAAGAGCAGTGGTACCAGCCCACCCCATCGTACCCCTGAAAAAACGGACTGCTGTGTTCCCATTGTTCCGGGACCAGGACATCAATCCATGTGTCGTCGTCGGCCTTTGTTTCCGCGAAGTCGCCGTCGCCCTGGTGCAGCTTCCAGTCTCCGTAACGGATAAGGTCAAAAGGGGCGCGCGGGTCGGATGTGGACGGCTTCCTCTGCCATCCCATCCGTTGGCCGGCGCGCCGTATCCACCGGTTGCGCATGAAGAGTTTCCATATCATGCCGGAGCGGTAATTTTCGATTCCCAGCAGGGTGGCGCCCGCGTCCAGGCCGATCACGTCGGAGGCCACAAAATTCTGTGAGGGATTGACGCAATCGGCGAAACCGTATTTACCCCAACTGTAATGGTGGGCGTCATACAAATGCCGCAGGGCGCGGATGGAGTGTTTGGGCAGGAAGGGGATGGAGCCGGCGATGGCGTAGGGGATGACGCTTCCATCGGTTGGCGAATAGGGTTCGCCGGGTGGAAAGCCGTAGATGTAATAACGGTTCCCCGGGCCGTCGGCCGCGCCCAGCCCCCACATGTCCGGTCCGTAGGAGTCCGGGAATTGCGCGGACTGGTCCAGGCAGTAGGCGCGCATGGCCAGCACGGCGAGGGTGACATTTTCAAAGTAGTCGATGCCGGTTTTGTCGGTCCATCGTTCAAAATCCAGGAAAAGCGCGGGGTATTGGTAGCGGAAGATGGACTGGAACCCGTGTTCGACAATAAATTCATATCCGCCGTAGGATCCGCGATCGCGGTTCAGGGCGTACCACGATTTAGGTGAGAGGGGGCTGGCGGTTTTGCCGATGGCTGGCGGATAGATCAGAATCCCTTCGCTGAAGGAGCCCCAATGCACATTGATGTAGCTCCCGTCCTGGTGCAGGCCGTGGGTCACAAACAGGTCATGCCCGTTCATGGCCGCCCGCCAGTCGGCCTTTTCGAAGATGCGTGTCGAGCGTTTGGTGATTTCCGGGTCGTTGAAGTACTCCATGGCGACAATCATGCCGTAGATGAGCAGGGCGGTGTCAATGGTGGAAATCTCGGTGTTGACGCAGTCCTTTCCGGTGCGCATATCCACAAAATGGGGGTACATGCCGACGATATTCCGGACGAGGCCTTCGTCAAAGGTGCGCAGGGTGCGGCGCGTCCGTTCGAGGCCCTGTTCGCGGGTGATCCATCGCCGTTCCACGCCGATCGGATAGGCGGCCAGGGCGAACCCCGTCGCGGCAATTGAACTGTGTTTGAGTTCATCGCTGGGTCCGAAGTTCCGGCCACGGTCGCGGGTCAGACCAGTCTCCGGGTCCGTTTCATACCAGAAATACCCGAAGGTTCGTTCCGCCACCAGGTCCAGGAATTCGTCATCCGTAAAAACCGCGGAGGTTTTGGGGTCCCGGTCGGCAATCGCCAGCAGGCGCGCGACTATTTCGTCGGGGAGGGGTTCGTCCTTCATCGGAGGGGTCTCCTGGGGTTCGGTGGACGCTTCTTTTGCCGCTGCGGGGGTGGCCTGCGGAGTGGGCTCCGCAACCGGCGGCGGGGTGGGTTGCGTGGGCTTTTCGGGGCAGCGCCAGGCATACAGGCCGACGCTTTGCGCGGGTTGTGAAGCGACGCCCGTGCAGCGGATGCGCCGAATGCTGAAGCTGTCTGCATCCGGTTGCGGGGCGCATTTCAGCAGGAGCGAGTCGGAGAGAATGGGGGCGCTCAACAGGATTTCATCGCGGGGCTGTGTCGCCTGGTCCCGCCGTTCGAGCACTTGCCACTGACCGTTTTTGTCGCGGACGGAAATCTCGATGGTCGCCGCGCGGGTGTCTCCCCATTCAATATCGATACGCTCGATGGTCACCGGTATTACAAACCGGGCCTGGATCCACTCCTGTCCGCTGGAGCGGCTCCGCCAGGCGGTGTCGGCATCATTGTCAAAGGCCGCTTCGGGCGCCGTGCAGGCGTCCTGTTGCGAAGACGCCGTAGCGGAGGTCACATAGGGGCCGAGGTCCCCCCGGTACGGTTGGGCGCACCCCGCCAGCAAGGCAATGACCGCCGCGGAAAGACCCGCGGCGAATGCTGAAAATGCGGTTTTCAATCGAATTTCCTTTCGGTAATGTGCCAGGCGCTATTTACGTTGCTTTAATCGCTGATTATTGTAAGAGCTTAAGCAGAAAAAGCGCAAGGTGTAAAGCGACATGCGGCCAGGCGCGGAATTTTTTATGGAGACTGATGAGAATGACGACAGGCGACATTCGGTATATCTTTCTGGATTTTGACGGAACGATCATGTGTTACGAGGAGCCCCCGGGGCATTTTCACCCGTTGGCCATCGACCTGATCAACCGGTTGGCGGATCAAGGCATTACCTGGTGCACGAACAGCGGACGCAACCGGGCCGACCAGCTTGAGGTGATTGAGCGCTCACGGGTGAAAGGGCTGGCGCATATGCCCGAAGCCCTCGTCTGTTGCGAGAGCCTGGTCTATTGCCGACGCAATGGCGGCTACGACGGACTGCAACCATGGAATGATAACGCCCGCGACCTGATGACACAATTCCACACGCGCCTCCAGCGGCTGGTGCGCCCGGTCCTGGGCGAGTGGGAGAGCGTTTTTTGTCCAGATACGGTTATTCTGGACGAGCGGTCCACGGTGTTTTGCGTGCGGGACGAAGATGGATTGCCGGCGCGGCTTCATAATGAATTGGAGATGATTGTCAATAACGTGCCGGGCGGGATGGTGACCAGAAACGGGGGGTGGGTGGTGGCCATGCCGGATGCCCTGGGCAAGGGGCGCGCCCTGGAGGCGTTCCTGTCCGCGCGCGGGGCCGACCGCCGGAACGCGCTCGCCATCGGC
>RZZM01000098.1 GCA_009929845.1 Spartobacteria bacterium | reverse complement strand
TTCCGGCCCAATAAAGAATTCCTGCACAGTTGTCCGGGCGCCCGCGGCCTCAAAATGCCGCTGTATATATTCCGCGCATTTTTCGAGATTAGCCCTGTGAAACCGCGCGCTTATTCTTTGTCCCAGGCCCGCCCGGCGTCACTGTGCGCGTCGCGATCATCGTTTTGGTCCGTGCCGGAGATCGCGTGGAGGATTTCGCTGGCCACCGGCGGACAGCCGGGTATGAATATCCCCTTTTCCCGGTGGCGCGCCGTGCAGTTGCCCAGGCAAATGGTCCCAACGGGAACCTCGTCATGCCCCTTGCCCAGCGCCATACAAGGACGGCTCTCTTCTGGAAAATAGTCAAACAGCTTGTCACCATAACGACGAAGGAACAACAGCAAGGTAGACTGGCAGGCGCTGCACGACTGCCGGTCCAGGATTTTGACCCGCGGGAATTCCAACGCCAGGTCGGACGGCGGCTTGGCGAAGGGCGAGGCCCGCGCCAACCAGTTTTCCGGCGTCACGGCGATGTGCGCCATATCCAGCACCCCATAGCCCCGCTCGGCGCCCAGGCGCAGATGGGGAACATCCCCCGCGTCTATGCCCATCAACCGGCAGGCCACTGCATCGGCGGCAAACGCATCCACCCCCACCACGACCACATCAAGCGGCTTGGCGCTCCCGGCGCTCGGGCCCAGTCCCTCCATCCCGACCGTGCCGTCGATGACCGACAAATGCGGACGCAGAACACCCGCCATATCCGAAATGGCAATGTCCAGCGACTTTTCCTCGTAGCCCTCTACCGGCGGAAGCATGTGCAAATCCACCTTGCTGCGCCGCCACAGGCACCCCTTCATGTTTTTAATCGCCAGGGTCACGCCGGTATGCATATGCATCTTCATCACCGGAATAGAAACAAGGATATCATGGTCCAACACATCCGGACACAGCTTGAGCCGGGTAATGGCCTTGCCCTCCGGCACCCCGACAACAACAAATTTCCGGGCATCCATGTCAATAAGCGGAAGATTCCGTTCACGGGCAATCTCAGTAATGCCTGCAGCATCAAAGGCCTCGTGTGTCTGTACCCCCGCAATAGGACTCTCGCCAATAGCCACCACGGCACCCGCTTTTATAAAGGCATCGGCCACGGCGGCCACCACCATCGGATTGGTGACGACCCCGCTGCCCATCGGCGCAATACGACCCGCATTCGGCTTCAACAGCACCCGTTTGCCCTTGGCCGGGGATAAATCCAGCGAACGCAACGCCTCCGACGTATTCATATAGGCCCCCTGCCCCCCCGCCACACAAACACCGGGCCGCCGCGCATCATCCAAAAAAGGACTCTCCGTCAATAGTCTCTTCTGTTCCATCTGTATTCCTGCCACACGTTAAAAGAAAGCAATATGCACCATCTCTCTCCGTTTATCAACCGGTAATTCCTGCCAGATGACCGCGAGTCGCGCGAGTGCTGAGACGCAGAGAAGAGGGAAGGTTTGAGGTGGTAGTTGCGCCAGGGTTCAGGGGGCGTCCGTGAGGATAAACGTCCGTTGGTTGCTGAAGGTTCGTTGCAGCCAGACAAGCAGATTGGTGCCGTCCGCGTGATAACGATAGTCCGTGTATGGCACAAGGTTGGTGCCGTCCATGGCTAAATACAGAAGGGTTGAACTCCAGTCTTCAATCTCGAAAACAGGATTGATCACGGTGCTTGCAGCGGCCGATGGATTGATCGTGAACTGACAGCGATTGACCGCGCCGGTACGTTCAAACATCAGCGCTTTCTGTTGATAGTCGACGCCGCGGAATACAGCATTCGACCCGAGCATCGTGACCACCCCCGGATAGAGCCATGACCGGACCTTTGCGCGGATACCCGCGAGATCATCGGCGTCATGCAACCCGACCAGCGAGGTCCAATCCCTGTACTTCCGGCCCCGTCCGTCCAGTTTGTAGTTGTTTGTCCATTCCCCATAGCCGAAATAGGCGCTGATGCCCATGAGGCTCGCATGCGACACCTCGCCGGTCCAGGTTCCCTCGGTGACATTATCCGTTTGATAGGGCTCCAAACCGACCGGCCAGTGGCTCATTGTGTAGGTCGGATTGTGCCAGGCAATATCGGTGGTCAGCTTGTAGCCGGAAAAGGTATTTGTGATGTCGTCGCTGTGCGAAAAGGCCGCGAACGCGTCGATGTCGTTTTGGAAGTGTGTCATGATGATGAACTGGTTCCATTCATTGGCTTTGTCTTTGTAGGATTGTGTGACAGGCGGAAAGAAGGTGTCCGTGACGGCCTCCAGGTTCATGATGGTCAAGGCCGGTGAAGCGACATGATCATCGGGGTCGCTCGTTGAGTCCGCGATCACCATCAGTTCAGCCACTTCATTCCACTCACGGAACGAGGTATCGAGTTTGGGCGTGTAGCAGATATGGCGCACGGCGGAGCCGTCCGGATACAGCGTCCAGTACTCATCGCCCTCCGGAAGCTGCGTGCCCTGGTCATCGTCCGGCACCAGGTAATCCGGGTTGCAGAGCACGTAATGCCAGTGAATAACCTTCCGGACGGGGTTGTCCTCCAGGACATCCACCTGCGTCCATCGGTGAAGCCGGTCGGACATTGGTTCATGGCATCCGCGATTACCCCCGCCCCAGGTCTCGCAGAACTCGTACGAGTAGTGCGCCTGGTCATCCAGGTGCCAGGAGGGGACATAATTGAAGCGCGACCAAAAGACAAACTTCCGGTCGTCCGCGCTGTAGGGGAACTCATCCCCGAAGGTTACAACAAGCGCATCACCCGCGAAGCCTGACCAATTGTATTCACGCCGCGCAACCTGGAATCCCATCCATCGGTCGTCCCGGTCATCCTCCTGCTTTCGGGAGACGGTCAGGTTATCAAAATCAACGGAAGCGGTGGCCACGCCTTCGGCGCCGGCATACAGCACGACACAGTACGCCTGCGTCGTAGCGCCCCAGCAACGCGAGGGGGCCAGTTCCATCCAGCCATTGGTCCACTCGCCTCGTATCTCCTTTTGCACCGCATAGTAAAAGTGAAAGAACCCCGACCGGTTATCCCGCATGATTCGAATCTTCCCGGCCGTTCTGTCAAAAGGCAGAGAATACTGGTTCGTCAGTGTGTGTGTATAGCGTTTCGCCTTTTGTTCCGAGGTTAGCGCTCCGGTATTATCCAGCACATTATCAACACCAGCCTGACGGTCCTGGACCCGTACGACAACCCTGCCCGATGCATTCGTGCCAACCTGGATTGAGGTAAAGTTATTTGTATCCGGGGTCCCATTATTGATCTGCAGGATTCCCAGACCACAGGCCACCTCGTTGGTAAACGCGACCTCCACCATAAAGTGTCCACTCACGGGCTCGTCATGATAGACCCCGTATATCGTGCCGGGCTGTCCTGACTGGACCCGCAGGCATCCCGCCACAAGGCCATGGCTCCCCCCGTTGCCACCGCAAAGATACGTGGCGTGCCAATTCGAGGAAAGCGCCTCAAACCCTTCCGAAAGCAGTGCTTTGTTGCCGTCATCATCCTCCTCAAGCGCAGGGGCGCTGGTTGATTGTCCGGTCAGCGCATCCGTCCTGCCGTCGCGGTCCGTATCCCACGCACCGGCCGGATCCGTGGGGAAGGCGTCCGGACCGGCCAACAGCGACCAGCCGGGCGGCGCCAGGGGACCGTCGGACACCCCATCGCCATCCGTATCCGGATGCCAGGGGTTGGACGATCCGCCGATCGGATTGTACCGGGCGAAATCAGGGCTGTTGTATTCCTCGATATTTGATTTGCCGTCACCATCGAAGTCCTCATCGCCATCCAGTATCCCGTTGCCATCCGAATCCTGCATGGACGGATCGGTCTTCAGCACCACCACCTCGAAGCCGTCACTCAAACCATCCCCATCCCTGTCGTCGGCAAGACCCGCATGAAAATATCCCTGATCGATGTTGCGTCCCCACCCCTGCAACGCATTGGTCCATGTAATCCACCCCGCGCTGTGTCCGTCGATAAGCGTTTCGGCCATCACCCAGGGATGGTGGACGGAAATATCGGGGGTGAAATAGAATTCATACTGGTTTGTCTCCGTGATTCCCGAAAGGATGACCGGAACGGAGGGTGCCTCCAGCGCCGTGAGTTCAATCGCCCTGGTTGTGCGCAGCCATCCCGGCCCGAAAGTCATCCCGGCCAACAACACAATCAAACCCATTCTCTTTATTCTCAGCCACATAAAAACCTCAAAAATCTCAAAAACAAACGTTTGCGTTCACTATATTACCCGCTTGTACTCGTTATGTTAAATGAATAGGCCTCTTTTTTTCGAGACAGGTCATTTTTCACGTGGGCTTCATACGGGGTTCACCGGCGAGGGCTACGTGTTTTGCATGATGAAGAGGATGCAGCACAAACATAAAGGAGTAAATTGTGCCGGGACCCGGCAGCATAATACTTATCGGGACAGGAGCCCTGTTGATTGGACTCCGCAAACGCCTGACGTCAACACGCCGCGCGACCTGAAGCTATTCATACTGGATATCGTCGAAATAAAACGTCAGGTCATCGGCGCCCGCATCGACAATCCAGCCAAACCCGGTTTTCACACATTGCTTATTACCGGAAACCGGGATGCTGTACTTTTTCCACTCCTTCGAAAGCCTGATACTCTTGGACTCTTCCTTGATGGAATCAGGGAAGGTCTTGTCTTTGCCCAGCACTCCGAATTTGATTTCGATCCGCTCGCCGCCCTCCTCGCCGCGTGCCCAGAAGGTCAGTTTTTTCGCCTTGCTCAAATCCACGCCGCCTGGCGAATCCCCCCAGTCATTGGCCTTATTCTGCCAGATAATTCCACACCACATTCCCGAGGCAATATACTTGTTCTTGATACAGGTGGTTCCGCTGTATGGCATTTCTGTGCAACACTCATCACGCCGGATGGCATCTGCATCCCCCATCCACCCCGTAGCGCGAAACATTCGGTCCATGCCCCCACAATCATCATAAAGCACCAAGGGCACATCAACGGCCACCCCCGGCTCGACCTTCGCTGCGCGCCCCACGCCCACCCCGGCTAAAATACATATAACAAGAGCAAGTCTTCCTGATTTTCTGCGTACAGCATACGGCATACCTCTATTCTCCTTTTCATCATTTACTTTTGCGGGCGCGCCACCATCGGCAGCCCTGGTGCTTCCATCACAAAGCGCGTGCCCTGCATCACATCTACCTAAAAATAGACCCAGGACACTTTTTTGTTAATATCTACAACTTTACTTGCGAATTGCTCCGCAATATACTAGGTTGGTCAGGTTGGTTAGCGTCGTGACGCATTTACAATCTAGTATACATACAGTCATCGGTGAGGTTATTATGACAGATCAAAATGAGTCAAGTAAAAAGCAGAAACTGTCGCGTTCACGTCGGGATCGCGAATATTTGTATCACCAATTGGCGGAGATCATCCGCAAGGAAATCAATGAAGCCAAGTATAAGCCCGGCGACCGCCTGCCTTCCATGGACCGTCTGGCCGCGGAATACCGGGTCAACAAAGTGACGGTGCGCAGGGCGCTGGCCGAGTTGACCGCGGATGGGCTGATTTACTCGGTGGCCGCGCAGGGCACATACATTGCGGAGCCTCCGGCGCCGGTCGAAAAGGCCTCTCCCAACGCCTCTCTTACTGTTGGACTGCTTTCACCGGTCATGGTAGCGGGCAATACCGGTTTTTACCACTTGGAACTGATTGAGGGCGTGCGCGAGGAACTGGCCAAGGTGCATGCCAACCTGGTCCTGTTGCCAGTCAAGTATGTGAAGACCGACCTCAAGGTCATTGAGATGCTGACACAGGCCAATCTGGACGCGGTCCTGCTGGTGGGGCACTTCGAGCCGCCGCTGCTCCGCCGCATCCTGACCATGCCGCTGCCCTCCGTGCTGATGGACCATGTCCTGCGCGGCACGCATGTGGATACGATTCTGGTAGACAATCAGGGAGGCGGCTATCAGGCTATTGAACACCTCCTCTCTCTGGGGCATACAAAGCTGGCGATTGTATCTGGCCCGCGTGGCGAAATTGTTACCGAGGACCGCCTCAAGGGGGCCTATGCCGCGATTGAGGACGCGGGACTTCCGGAGATCAATGTCCAGATCATTGAGTCGAATTTCACCCGCGAAGGCGGGTTCAAGGCCATGGCGGAGGCGCTGGACGAAAACCACGCCACGGGCTTCTTCATCATGAACGACGAAATGGCCGCCGGGGCATTGCAGGCCATCAATGCGCTGACCGACTACCGTGTGCCGGAGCATCTTTCGATTGTCAGCTTTGACGACACCACCCTGGCGACCGCCACGCATCCGCGCCTGACCAGCGTACGGGTAGCCAAACCGATGATGGGCCGGATCGCTGTCGAGCGGGTGCTCTCCCAGTTGAATCAACCGGACCACACCCCCACCACCACCGTGGTGCCTACCCAACTGATCGTGCGCGACTCGACCGCTGAACCGCCGAAACTATAGAGCCGACGCTGTCCACAACGAGAAGACCTTCAGAACGCTTTATGCCGGCACTCAGGGCGAAAAAACGGCAAAAAATGGGCGTTTTTTGCAAAAAATGGGCCATTTTCGCGCTCAAAACCGTAAAAATAGCCATTTTGGGCCGTTTTTGACGGATTTTTGTCGTTTTTTGCGCTGCTGCGAGCGCGCGCGGCGCGACATGTGGCTCGCCGCACGCGGCGGGCTGAAGGGGCGCCTCAATCTGTGTCCGGGACGAGCGTTGAGGTCAGTCAGCGCAAGCGTCCATGCGTCGGCACAGCGCCCAGGCGTCAGCGCATACGCTAGCAGTCAGCGCCTCTTGCGTTGTTGAGTCGATCCGCGGCATGCCGCGGGCTGTATGCATGGCCTCAAGCAGCCCCCGCAGGGCGCGCGCTTCTTTTCGGCGGCCCAGGCCCATCCGATCAAACTCAACAAGCGCCTTCGCAAAGGCGTCCCGATGCGGGCGAAGCGCGCGATACAACGCCGCGCCGCCCTCGTCGACGGTATTCGAAGATGCGGCGACCGTGCGCAAGGCCTCCGCGGCCTGGCCAAGTCCCGCCAGCGCCTCACATGAAAGCCGGGCCGTCTGGTGGACGTAAAACCCATAGACGAGTCCTCCCACCAGGATGCATATGCACCCTATCGTAATCATCGCCTGAATGGATAAGCGTCTGTTCATGCGCATACATTAGGCGATACAAAAGGAGGAAAAAAGCTATTTTTCGGATAACATCCCGTCAGGGTTCATCCCAAGCGCACCCGCGGGTCCGCCCATGCATAGCAGATATCGGTTACCAGGTTGGCCACCAGGTAGAGAACCGCCCCGATAAAAACCACCGCGCGCACGACGTCCAGGTCGGAGGAGTTGATGGCGTTGATGCTCAGGTTCCCCAGGCCCGGTATCCCGAAATAACTTTCCAGGAGGATGCTGCCCATGAACAGGAAAGGGATGCTCATGCTGATGTTGGTGAGGATGGGAATCATGGCATTGCGCAGGACATGCCGGAAAAGCACCTTGCGCGCGCACAGTCCTTTGGCCTGCGCGGTGCGCGCGTAGTCCTTGTACATTTCATCGAGCATCACCGTCCGGTAAAACCGCACATCCTGGCCCAGCCCGGTCACAATCCCGATAATCACCGGCAGCAGCACATAGCCCCAGGATTCAAACCCCCAAATCGGAAACCAGTTGCACTTGTAGGCCAGCACGAATTGCCCCGCGACTACCCAGATAATGTAATTAATACTCATCAGGGCCGTGGCCACCACCACCAAAGCCCGGTCCAACACACGGCCCCGGTAATAGGCGCACAGCAGAGCCAATGTAATCGACACCAGAAGCCCGCCCGTGAATATAGGGATGGTCAACATCAGGGAGGGTCCCACGCCCTGTAAGAGCATGGTGGAAACCTTTTGGTTGGTTTCCAGGGAGACGCCAAAATCCAGGGTCAATAACTGCCGCAGGTAAAAGACAAATTGTGAATCCCAGAAACCGGCCACCCGGCGCTGCAACCGAAGGGCCCGCACATCCAGGGCGCCTTTGCTCACCTGAAGGTTATAGGTAAGCGCCGCCGGGGATTCCCCGGCGGCGATATCCACGGACAGGGTCTCCCACTCCAGCGCACGGGGTACGGGAACACGTTGTTGCTCCACGCCGTTGGCGCGAATCACCAGCCAGGCGGATTGGTCAGTCGCTGTCCGATATATGATACGCCACCGGTAACGAGTATTCGGGTATAAACTGAATGCGAGCGAAAGGGGATAGGCGCCCCGTTCCAGCGTCATATATCCGGTGTCGCTCCACATGGCATTGGGTTGCGCATCCCAAAGGGCGGCCCCCTTCGTGAACACCACATCTTCAAAGGCGCGCGTCGGGGTCCACCACCCAAGCAACAACGGCTTATTATAACCACGCTGCTCGTCAAAATCCTCCAGGGCCTTGGCGTCAGCATGCTTCTCCAGCACCATGGAAGCCGGGCTGCCCCCCACCACATTAAAGAGAATGAAGGTCAACAGGATGACCCCGAACAATATCGGAATCATGTGCAATATTCGTTTCAGGAGGTATACCCACATCGGCTATCGTCCCTCAATCCAGTAATACTTTTCCATGCCATAGGGAAAATCGTGCGGCTGGTAGTTTCGCAACCAGGTATGCCGCAATGTGAAGTTCACGGTATGATGCATGAATATCCACGGGGCGTCCCCGATAACGATATCCGCCATGTCCCGGTACTGCGCCGTCCGCTCCGGCGTGTCTTGCATGGTCCGCACTTGTTGATAAAGACGGTCAAAGGCGGGATTCGAATAATTCACCCGGTTGGGTCCGGGCGAACTGTTGGGACTGTAGAACAACTGCAGGAAATTTTCCGCGTCGGGGTAATCCGCGTACCAGCTCAAACGGAACATCTGCGCCTGACGTTTTTCGATTTTCTTGAAGAGGGCCGGTTTGTTGTTGTAGACAGGATGGATGACAACGCCCAGTTGCGCCATAAAGGAGATCAGCAGCTCCGTGGACTCGCGCATGTCGGTGTCGGTTCGCCCCAGTTCCAATGTCAATTCCAACCGCCGTCCGGTGGCCGGGTCTGTCCCGTCCGGATACCCCGCCGCGGCGAGCAGCTCGCGCGCCCTGTCCAAATCAAAGGGAAAGAGAGCCGCCTTTTCATCATACCCGGCGACCCCGGGGGGAATGGGCCCCTTCGCCCGGACAATCCGCCCGTTGTAGTAGTCCACCCATTCGCCACTGTTGAAAGCGCAGGTCAACGCCTGGCGAAGCCGGCTGTTTTTCCCCAGCACGGGATCGTCCATATTGAAGCCGATGTAATGGGTGTCCAGCCCCGGAATGGAATCAAGCCGTATGCCCTTGTCGTAGAGCGCGGGGGCCAATCCACTTTCGGGGGAAATAATCACATCCCAGTTGTCACGCGATATATCTGTATAGATATCCAGTTGGCCCTGCATGAATGCCAACCAGCGCGTGGAGGGGTCCCCGATGACCAACCCCACAATCCGGTCCAGACAGGGAAACCGCTGTTCCTCCGGCGGCAGGGCCGTCAGGCGGGCCTTCAAGGCGTCATCCGAAAGCCGCCCGATCTCTTCGGTCATGCGACCGGACCGTTGCCAGGCGGGATTGCGCACAAATTCAATACGATAATTCCTGCGCCACGTTTTGAGGATGTAGGGGCCCGTGCCGACGGGATGGTTCACAAACTGCCCCCCATAGTACTCCACGGCTTCGCGCGGCACCGCATAGGCGTAAGGCATGGTCAGGATCCACAACAGTTGTGGATAGGGCTGCTTAAGTGTGATTCGTAATGTGTGATCGTCGACGGCAACCAGCCCTTCCACCGGCCAGTCAACCGGGGTTTCCGGATCATGCAGGGTGGCGGCGCGGAATTCGTCCAGCCCCAGGATGCGGTCGTTGAACACCCAGTAGCCGGATGATTCGGTCCGGACATCCGCCACACGCTTGATCGAATATACAAAATCATGCGCCGTCAGTTCCCGCCCCCGGCCGCCGCTATTTGTAAAACACGGGTCATCCTGAAAGAAAATACCCTCACGGATGTGGAAGGTATACACCAGCCCGTCCTCCGAAACGGTAGGCATATCCACGGCCAACAACGGGCGCAGCCGGTAGGGACGCGCTTTGTAATCGTACTCCAGCAATCCCTCGTATACCCGCGCCACCGCCCGTATCGTCGATACATCCGGCGCGCGGGCCGGGTCCAGCCCCCGGATACGCGTGCTCGGCATGTAGAGTGTGCTTTCCCCTGCTTTGTCCCCCGTCACATCCACGAATCCGGAACAGCCCGTAACGGCGCCCATCAGCGACAGAACACAGCAAAACACCACGCCCAGGCGTCGCCATCCCAATTCCTTTATACACCGCGGATACACCATCGTTTTCTTTCCATTCAGGCCTCAGGCCAATAATTGCGCACACCATAACCGATTGTGATCGCAATGTGTAAGCGAAAACTGCGCGGAATTCAGGCCATTTCGTAGCCTCCGGAATTTTTTCGCAGCTAAAAATTGTCAGACGGGGCCGGAGGCGTTATGCTCCGGGCCATATCATATATACAGTAATGAATGTGAAACGACATGGAAACAACACCTCTGTTTAACCTGGTGGACATTTTCGCGGTGCTTGTCGTCCTGCCGGGAATATGGCAGGGCTGGCGGCGCGGACTGTCCGGCGAAATAGCGCGGGTCGTCAGCGCCGTGGCCTCCTTTTGGGCCGGATGGCACTACTACGCCCGGATGGGATACTGGCTGACAGACCATACCCGCCTGAATCCGCAGGAAGCCCTGGCGGTGGCATTTGTCGCCATTATCCTTGGCGCTTTCCTCCTTACCTGGGTCGTGCGTATTGTGCTCAAGCACATTATTGAATTCACCTTCAAGGAACGCATCGAAAAGGCCGGCGGGGCCCTGGCGGGTGGACTGCGCACCGCAATGGTCGTGGCCGCCATTATTTTTTTCATCGGCCTGCTGCCGAACGATTACCTGCACCGGACGTTTGCTGAAAACTCCCTGATTGGACGGCAACTTGACCATTACATCCCCACGGCATACGAAACACTGGCCGAGCGCTACCCTGAACTCCCGCCATTGCCCCTGCCCCGGGCGGACGACTCGACAAACCACCCCAAACGGGTCACACGGGAAGAGTTTTTCCATGGAAAGGAAACCACAGACTGATGGGAAAAATGCTCTCCAAACAGGTGATCGAAGACATCCGCTCCCGCAATGATATCACGGAAGTGATCGGCGCCTACATCCGCCTCAAACGCGCTGGCTCCGCTTTCAAGGCGCTCTGCCCTTTTCACAAGGAAAAAACACCGTCGTTCCAAGTCAATCCCCACAAGCAGATATTCCATTGCTTTGGCTGCGGTAAAGGCGGCGATGTGTTCAGTTTCCTGATGGAATACGAGGGCATGAGCTTTATCGAGGCGGCCAAAGTGCTGGCCGAACGGGCCGGTATGAATATCGAGTGGGAGGATGCCGACTCGCGCGCCGCGGGACGAACCGACAAAAACCGACTCTACCAGGTCCACGAAGAGGTCGTGCAGTTTTATCGGGAGCGGCTGAAGTCGGCCCCGGCTGCCGAGCCCGCCCGTGCCTATCTGAAGGATCGGCAGCTTGACGGCGAAATCGGCGACACCTTCCAGTTCGGGTACGCCCCGGATGAGTGGGACGCCCTCATCACCTGGGGCCGGAAAAAAGGATTTTCCATTGAGCTGCTTGATGAACTGGGCCTGGTGATAAAATCTGAAAAAGGGGACAAGACCCACTATTACGACCGGTTCCGCAAACGGATCATGATCCCCATCCGCGATGAACTCGGTCGCCCCATAGCTTTCACCGGACGTGTCCTCAGCGCGGACCAGCACGGCGGCAAGTATGTGAACAGCCCGGAAACGATCCTGTTCAGTAAAAGCCGGGCCCTGTTTGCCGTCGACAAGGCCCGGCGAGCCATTGTCGACGAACGCCGCGCCATCGTCTGCGAGGGCCAGATCGATGCCATCCGTTGCCACCAGGCCGGCCTTATCACCGTTGTGGCTTCCCAGGGCACGGCCCTCACCGGACAACACGCGCACCTGCTCAAACGCTACGCCGACGAAGTGGTCCTGATGCTGGATGCCGACAAAGCGGGCGAGGACGCCGCCCTGCGCGGGGCCCATGTTCTGATGGATGCCGGACTCAGCGTCCTCATTGCCCAACTCCCGACAGGCGAAGACCCCGACACGATGCTCCTCAACCAAGGCAAAGACGCCTTCCTCGCCCTGGTCGACAATGCCCAGTCCGTTGTGGAGTTCCAGTTGAACATCCTGGCCGCGCGCGAAGATTTGTCCACCGAGGCCGGCGTCATGCGCGCGGAACGCGCCGTCCTGGAAACCATCCAACACGCGCAATCCGCCCTGCTGCGGGATCGTTTTGTGCAGCAGGTTTCAGAGCGCCTGGGCGTGCGGGAAAATGCCCTGCGGGTGGATTTAAAATCACAGGCCGACCACCGCCCCTCCACCCGGGAGACTCAACCACTCCCACCCAGACAATCACCCGCAACCCGGAAAACCCGGCATCCCCATGATGAACTGGCCTTGGTCGAACTGCTGCTGGCCCATCCCGGCATCGCCCCCCTCGTTGAAACCTATCTGACCCCCTACGACCTGACCGACCCCCTGTGCCGGAAAATGACCCTCCTGCTCATTGAACATCAGGATGACCCCGGGTTCCGCCTCCTGGACCATCTGGATGCCGGCGACCAGGTATCCAACTCGCTCATCACCCATCTGGAAATGGCGCCATCCCGCGTTCTGGCCGACGAAATCCCCCCGGAACGCGCCGCCCAGGACCTGATCCTCTGCCTCCGGCGCAACTCCCTGGAACGTGAACGCGCGCACCTGCGCAGCGTCATGCAAGCCGTCGAACCCGCGGAGCAGTCCGAACTGCAAATCCGCTCGTTCGAACTGACCCACCAACTCGCCGCCCTGCGGCAGGGATGGAGTGCCGCCGTGCCTTTCCTGGAGAACCCGGACCGCTCCGAATAAGCCTTCGCCCAACCCCGCTTATTTAAATAAACAGGTTTTTTTGCATGTTATGCTTGACGTAGTCTGACCATTTGTGAATATTCGGCGACTTTCGTGGTTATAATTAGGTGAACTGTGTCAATTTACAGGTAGTATCAATGGCGAACACTTCAAAGAATAAATCAAACACCGGCAAAAAAAAGGCGGCTGCAAAAAAGATAAGCGGCAAGACAATTGGGAAAAAGAAGAAAGTCCCGGTTGCCGGCGCGGCGACCCCGCCCGCAAAGACGACTGCCGCAAAACGCAAGAAAGTAACCGTCAAGAAAGTCCCGGCGGATGCCTTGTCCTCCGGAAAGAAGCAGGCCGGCATCAAGAAAACCGGCGACGGCGCCACGCTTACCGCAAAACCAAAAGTTCGCAAGAAGGCCACGATTGCCAAGCCCGCGGAACCGGACTTCAAGAAGGAGACAGATAAGGAAGAAGCCCTGCAGGACGAACCCACCATCAGCAACCTGGTGAACATCAAGGCCAACCGCGAAGAGCGTAACCTAAAGCTCAAAGAACTCGTCAAACTGGCCGGCGAACAGGGGTACCTGACCTACGATGATATTAACTCCTCCCTCCCCGACGACATGGTCTCCCCCGAGGAGTGTGAAGGCTTTATCCTCCTGCTCAACAACATGGACATCGAGATCATTGAGGAAAACGATGTCGAGAAATTTAAAAAACAGGCCGAGAAGACACTGCGGGACAAGCAATCCCAGCGTGTCGATGTCCTGGATGACCCGGTGCGCATGTATCTCAAGCAAATGGGCCAGGTGCCCCTGCTGACACGCGAACAGGAAGTCGAAATCTCCATGCGTATCGAAGAGGCGGAAATCAATACACGCAGCCTGTTCAACCAGTTCGGCTGTGCCCTCAAAGCCTATTACGGCGTCCTTGAACGCCTCGAACAGGGCCGCGAGCGCTTTGACCGCATCATCAGCGATAAACATGTCGAAAGCCGCGATAAGTATTTCAAAGCCCTCCCCCGCCTGCGCACCACCATCGACCGCAACTTTGAAGGCGCCTGCGCAAAATTCACCGCCTGCCAGAAACAACGCCTCTCCAAGGCGGACAAGGCCCGCAAACTCAAGGCCTTCAACCAGGCCCGCAACCGCCTGTCCGATTACTACGACAAGCTCTACTTCAAGCAGAAGGCCGTCGAAGATATCGTGGAAATCACCGATAAGTACCTGGCACAAATCAAGCAATTGACCAAGGAACTGGCGGCCATCGAAGAGCAGCGCAAGTCAAAAAGCCAGGCCCAGGCCGTGAAGGATAAAAAGCGCGAAATCAAGCAGTTTGAAGACAGTCATCTCATGACGTACGAAGATTACGTTGAAAAACACAAGGAACTTAAGACATGGCTGCGTAAAGGACTGCGGGCGAAAACCGAAATGGTCGAGGCCAACCTGCGCCTGGTCATCAGTATCGCCAAGAAATATACCAACCGCGGGCTCTCTTTCCTCGACCTTATCCAGGAAGGCAATATGGGCCTCATGAAGGCGGTCGAGAAATTTGAATACCGCCGCGGCTATAAGTTCAGTACCTACGCCACCTGGTGGATTCGCCAGGCCATCACCCGGTCCATCGCCGACCAGGCCCGTACCATCCGTATTCCCGTTCACATGATCGAGACCATCAACAAGCTGATGCGCATCCAGAAACAGCTCGTTCAGGAACTGGGCCGCGAACCCACCCCCGAAGAAGTGGGCGAGGAAATGAACCTCCCCCTCGACCGCGTGCGCGCCGTCCTCAAAATCGCCCAGCAGCCCATCTCGCTCCAAAGCCCCGTCGGCGACAGCGAAGATACCCATTTTGGCGATTTCATCGAAGATAAGAGCGCCGAAAATCCGTCCGAAATGACGGCCTACAGCCTGCTCAAGGAACGTATCGGCGATGTCCTGACCACCCTGACCGAACGCGAACAGGAAGTCCTCACCCTCCGCTTCGGCCTGGCCGACGGCTATTCCCGCACCCTGGAGGAAGTCGGACGCAAGTTTAATGTGACACGCGAACGTATCCGCCAAATCGAGGCCAAGGCCCTGCGGAAAATGCGCCACCCCACTCGTATCCGGAAACTCGAAGGCTTCCTCGAAATGGGCGATTAACCCTAGCCAAAGATATTCGAAATTTCCTTGGAGTTACCAGGCTTCAGTTCGCCAATCCTAATCGCACTCTCTCCCTCGCCTATCCCTGCAGAGCAGCCTCCGGCAAGATCGGCGAAAAAAGAGTGCGATTACGATCAGCGAATCCCTCCGACCTCCGACCTCCGACCTCCGACCTCCGACCTCCGACCTCCGACCTCCGACCTCCGACCTCCGACCTCCGACC
>RZZM01000097.1 GCA_009929845.1 Spartobacteria bacterium | reverse complement strand
GGGCCACACCTACCTCGCATCCACCGAGTTAATAAAGAAAACACAGACCAAGGGGGCATTCACATTCCCGTTGGAAGATATCAAGGATATCCCGGAAGGAACCGACCTGATCACGTTCAAATTGTGGGTCTCGCCGGACACCCCGAATATCGAGCTGAAAAATATCCGCTATTACATTGAGCGCCCTTCGGAAGATATCCTGTACAGCCAGACGTATAATGTCACCACCAGCTTCCAGCATGAAAACATTTTTCCGGACCGGAACACCGAAGAACTCACCATTAAACTGCTTTCCGGTCAGCCGACGGGTACCTTCGTCATCAATGACCAGATTCCCCTTCTCCCCGACGCCGGCTACCTGATTATGCAGCTCAAGCAGGTCGAGAACGGGACCCTCACCCTGCAGGGATGCGCCTTTGACGCGCACGGCGTGTACCTGGAATCCGTTGACCTTTCCCAACAGGCGGCAGGCAGCATCATCGTCGACCTGAAGAAAGTAACCTGGCCGGCCGGAACCAAAACCTTCCAGTGCAAACTCTGGCTGGGCGGCGCCAACGCGGTGGCCACGCTCGACAGGCTGTTGCTGATCAAATAGAGCGACCGCGCGCGGCGGCTTAATCCCCGCAGAAGGATGCGATGCAGTGGACCACGTATTCGGCCTGTTCGTCGGTCAGTTCCGGATAGATCGGCAGAGCCAGTGTTTCGTTGGCGGCGCGCTCGCTTTCGGGCAGATCGCCAACCCTGTAGCCCAATTCCGCAAAGCATTCCTGCAGGTGCAACGGAACCGGATAATAAATTTCGTTGCCGATCTTCTGCTCGGTCAGGTACGCGCGCAGATCATCGCGATGCTCGGTGCGAATCACATACTGATTGAAGATATGACGAATGCCTTTTTCATTCTTCGCCCCTTCCCCGTGGGGATGAGAGGGCAACGATATATAGTCCGGCGTTAAACCCGCCTCCTCAAACAGGCGATCATATCGACAGGCGTTGGCCTGGCGTGCCGTGGACCATTCGTCAAGATGGGGCAGCTTGATGTTCACCACCACCGCCTGCAACGCATCCAGGCGGAAGTTGCCGCCGATAAATCTGTGATAATATTTCGGCTCGGAACCATGGTTGCGAAAGCAGCGCAGCCGCTCGCCTTTCGAGGCATCGCTGACGACAATCGCGCCGCCGTCACCCGCGCCGCCCAGGTTCTTGGACGGGAAAAATGAAAAACAGCCGTAATCCCCGATGGACCCGGCGCGACGGTCCCGGTATTCGGCGCCGATGGCCTGCGCCGCGTCTTCAATGACCACCAGGTGGTGTTTGCGGGCAATAGCCATGATCGGGTCCATATCAGCCATTTGGCCGTACAGGTGTACCGGAATAATGGCCCTTGTTTTTGCCGTGATTTTTTTTTCGATCAACTCCGGATTAATGTTGAAAGTTACAGGGTCGATATCCACAAAAACCGGTTTGGCGCCCACGCGCGCCACTGACCCCGCCGTGGCAAAAAAAGTGTACGGTGTCGTGATCACTTCATCGCCCGGTCCGATGCCTTCCACCATCAGCGCCATCAGCAGGGCATCGGTGCCGGAGGAGACCCCCACCGCGTCCGCACACTGCGAATACTCGGCAATCGCTTCTTCACAGGCTGTCACATTCGGTCCGAGAATAAAATACTGCGTGTTGAATACTTCCCTTACAGCCGGTTCAATCTGTTCGCGAAGCGTCGCGTATTGCGCCTTCAAATCGAGCAAAGGTACGTTCATGGTTCATCCTTTTCATCACATGGTTTAAAATCAGCGGGACACCATATGCATTTTCCCCGGCGTTTGGCAACATGCAAAGCCTGGGAGGCAGGAACACATTTTAGCCGCGGACTTGTCACGCCGGAGGAACGTAGGCGAATGAGCGTGGATGGACGTGGATGTATTTCAAAGCAAAAGCACGCAAAAACCGCTGCGCAAGACGATGGATAGCGAAATTTGGGTGTTGCATTCCCAATTATCACCTCTTATCATGCCGCCATGATTGAACGTGATATACAAAATGAGTTGCAGGCCTGTTGCCACGAATATCCTGTCGTTACGATCACAGGCCCGCGTCAGGCCGGAAAGACCACCCTGGCGCGAACAACATTTGCCCATCACAAATACGTTTCATTTGAGCAGCCCATGAATCGGGAATACTTCCATGAAGATCCTCTTGGATTTCTTAACCGCTATGCTTCCGGAGCTGTTTTTGATGAGGTGCAGCATGTTCCTGATCTACTTTCCTATCTTCAGCAGGAAGTCGATGAACGTCCCACACCGGGTCGTTTCATTTTAACCGGTTCACAGAACTTCGCCCTCTCGGCCCGCATTTCACAAAGTCTCGCCGGGCGTACCTGCGTATTGGAACTTCTCCCGTTCAGCATCACAGAACTACAGCGGGGTCACTATCTTTCCAAGCAACTTAATGAGACGCTGTGGCAGGGCTCCTATCCTCCTGTTCATGACCGCACCTTGCGACCGCAACGCTGGTATTCCAGCTATATGGCCACCTATATCGACCGTGATATCAGGCAATTAACCGCTGTGCATGATTTGGACACCTTTCACCGCTTCATGCGGCTTATCGCCGGGAATGTCGGGCAGTTGCTGAACAGTTCCCGGCTGGCTGGCGACTGTGGAGTAGATCATAAAACCATAAGACGCTGGCTCAATATCCTTCAAGCCAGTTACATCGCCTGTTTACTTCCGCCGTACTACAACAACTTACGTAAACGCATCGTAAAAACGCCCAAAATATACTTCTACGATACCGGCCTGATCTGCTCCCTGCTGGGTATAAGCGACCCTCATCAACTCGAAACACATCCCTTGCGTGGGGCCATTTTCGAAAACTGGATTTTTTCAGAATTAACAAAAAAAACAACAAGCTCGGGCGAAAATATTCCACTCTACTTCTGGCGGACACATGGTGGACAAGAAGTTGATTTTCTTTTTGAGAATAAAGGCATCATCACCGGCATCGAAGTCAAATCCGGCATGACAGCCCGCCCCTCCATGGCACGTCCCCTCCTGAATACCCTCCATCAATGGGAAAACATGGAAACCAAAGCCTCCGTTGTTTTCGGTGGAAATTCCGGCTTTTCAGCAAATGGATGCGATTATGTGCCCTGGACTCACATCGCGTCACTCATTGGGTAAACTATTCTCTGTCCCCGCATATCTGTCCCCGCATACTCCGCATACGCGGATCACAACCCGGCGCCGGGGGGTCTGAGATCGGAGGGCGCCTCCACCAGGGTGCCCAGCACATACAACAGCCGATACCCGGACACCGAGGCCTCGGCGCGCGCGGCCAGCCGGCGTGTTTGGGCCTGGAAATAGGCCTGTTCGGCGTCGGTAGCCGAGAAGTTGTCGCCGCGCCCGATCTCAAAGAGTCGGCGGGCCAGCCTGGCGCGGCTTTCGGCCAGTTTCTCGTTGCGTGCGGCAATCCCTGCCTCGGTGCGGGCGCGCAGGTAGGCGGCGATCTGCTGCTGCACTTCGCGGGCGATGGTCCATTCTTTGATCCGGATGGATTCTTCCGCGGCCTGCGCGTTGAGCCCGGCCTGGCTCAGTGTGGTCTGCTGCTGCACCTTGTTGAGGTCCGTATCGGCGGCGATCCCTACAAACCACGCGTCTTCATTCATCCGCCAGGCGTCCTCCGAGTCCGCGCCCTCGCCATACCGCTCGTAGCTGCTCACCAGCTTGAGTTCCGGCAGCAATCCGCGCCTGGCGATACGCACTTTGCGCGCGCTGTCCTGGTGGTTTTCGATGACCTGCGCGTAATCCAAACGGTTTTCCAGGGCGATGCGGACGGCCTCCTCGACCTCGGGAAGTTCGATCTCCAGGCGGGGCGGCGGTTCGAGGGTAAAGGACGTGGCCGGCGGGTATCCCAGCAGTTCGGACAACTCGCGCTGGGTCGAGAACAACTGTTCCCGGCTGCTCTCCAACCGGTCCTGCGCCTGCCCGCGCTGCAGTTCCACGCGCAGCGTATCCACCCGCGTGGTATGCCCCTGCCGCTCGCGCGCCTTGGTCAGCCGGTACAGCTTCTCCATGCGCTCAAAATATTTTTCATCGGAGAGGATCTGCGCTTCAAGACGGATGATGTTTTCGTAGGCGCGCACCACCTGGATAATCAGGTCGGCCTTCTGCTGTATGTATCCGCGCGTAATTTCCCGGAGCTGGCTTTCGGCGTCGCGCAGCGGCTCCCCATGGATGAGCGAACCGAAATTCCGGAACAACGGCTGGCGCAATTCGCACTTGAGGGTCGCGCGCTGCAGGTTATCATCGTCGTCATTGATGTAACGCCGTACATTGCCCCGCATTTCAAATTCGGTTCCGGGCAGGAATTTTCGTGTCCCCATCAGGCCCACCTGCCAGGTGTCCTGCCCGTCACTCATGCCCGCGGTACTGTCCGGCTTGACAAACGTCGAAAACATCCCCCTCGCCCCACCCAGCGCGACCTCCCCCCGGCGAATGGACAGCGCAGAACGCGCCAAATTGCGATTTTGCGTCAATGCAAGCCCCAACGCGGTCTCCAAATCGAGTTTTTCGGGTATTTTGGCCTCTCCAAAGGCGTTTTCAGACCCCAAAAAGGCCAAAATTAACATAATAAGCTGTATTTTCCTGATTCTCATCACCTCTGTTATAATAAAAAATCGCCTTTTTGACCACTTTTTATTAGATTAACGGCCGTTTTTTGAATAGAAGTAGCACAGTACTATTTTTATACGAGATAAATAACAGACTCTCCGAGACTGATGAAAGGAGTATCATGAGTTCTGAAGCAAAAATTGCGGACCCTGTAGGCGATGTATTACGGTACGAAGACCACCCCCTTGACGCTATTTTCAAACCTAAAAGCGTGGCCGTTGTCGGCGCCACCGAAAAGATGGGCAGCGTGGGTAGAACAGTATTGTGGAACCTGATCAGCAACCCGTTCGGCGGGGTCGTGTATCCCGTGAATCCAAAGCGCCCGGGCGTCATGGGCATCAAAGCCTATCCCAGCATCAGCGAACTGCCGGAGGTGGTCGATCTGGCGGTCATCGTCACTCCCGCCAAATCCATTCCGGGCATCATCAAGGAATGCGCCGACAACGGCGTCAAAAGCGCCATTGTAATTTCTGCGGGCTTCAAGGAACTGGGCGCCCCCGGCATCAAACTTGAACAGGAAATTCTGGAACATGCCCGGCGTGGCAATATGCGCATCATCGGCCCCAACTGCCTGGGCGCCATGAATCCGCTCACCGGCCTGAACGCCACGTTCGGCGGCGTCATGGCGCTGCCCGGCAATGTGGCCTTCATCAGCCAGAGCGGCGCACTCTGTACGGCCATCCTTGATTGGAGCGTAGAACAGCGCGTCGGCTTCAGCTCGTTTGTCTCCATCGGCTCGATGGTGGACGTCGACTGGGGCGACCTGATCGACTACTTCGGCAACGACCCGCGCACACGGAGTATTGTGATCTATATGGAGTCCATCGGAAACGCGCGCTCCTTCCTCTCCGCCGCGCGCGAAGTGGCCCTGAGCAAACCCATCATTGTCATCAAGGCCGGACGCACCGCCGCCGCCGCCAAGGCCGCCGCCTCGCACACCGGCTCGCTGACTGGCAGCGACGACGTGCTCGACGCCGCGTTCCGGCGCGCCGGCGTGTTGCGTGTCGACAACATCGCGGACCTGTTTGATATGGCCGAAGTGTTGGCCAAGCAACCCCTCCCCAAGGGCCCCAACCTGACGATTGTCACCAATGCCGGCGGCCCGGGCGTGCTGGCTACCGACGCGCTGATTACCACCGGCGGCAAGCTGGAGGACATCAGCAAGGAGACCATCGAAAAACTCAACGCCTTCCTGCCCCCCCAATGGAGTCACAACAACCCGATCGATATCCTCGGCGACGCCGAGCCGGACCGCTACGCGAAAACACTCCAGGTGCTCGCCAACGATCCGCACAGTGACGGCATGCTGGTTATTCTTACCCCGCAGGACATGACCGACCCCACGCAGACCGCCGACCAGTGTATCCAGCACCTGCAGGGCGAAGACAAGCCGCTGCTGGCCAGTTGGATGGGCGGTCCGGTGGTCAAGGCCGGCATTGATATCCTCAACCGCGCTAACATCCCCACCTATACCTACCCGGATACCGCCGCCAAGGCGTTCAATTACATGTACAAGTACAGCGAAAACCTCGGGACCCTGTACGAGACCTGCTCGCTCGAGTCCGAAGATGAAGATGCCCAGCCCGACCGCGAAAAGGCCGCGGAGATTATCGCCAGGGTCAAGGCGGATGGACGCACCCTCTTCACGGAAATCGAGTCCAAGGAACTGCTGGCCGCGTACGGCATCCCCACCACGCCCATGGCCCTGGGCACGACCCCGGAAGAGGCCGCTGTCGCGGCCGACGGCATGGGCTACCCGGTGGTGGTCAAGCTCCACTCGACCACCATCACCCACAAGACCGATGTCGGGGGTGTCATCCTGAACCTCAAGGACGCCGCCGCGGTAAAGGAGGCCTTCAACAAGATCAAGGCATCCGTCGCCGAAAAGGCCGACGTGGCCGGGTTCGAGGGCGTCACGGTGCAGCCGATGGTCAACATCGAAGGCTACGAAATCATCCTGGGCAGTTCCATCGACTCGCAATTCGGTCCGGTGATGCTCTTCGGCATGGGTGGACAGCTTGTTGAAGTCTTCAAGGACAAAGCCCTGGGCCTCCCGCCCCTGAACACCAACCTGGCGCGGAAGATGCTTGAAGAGACCAAAATCTACACCGCCCTGAAGGGGGTACGCGGGCGCAAGAGTGTCGACATCCAGAAACTGGAGGCCATCATGGTGCGTTTCAGCCAGATGCTGGTTGAACAGCCCTGGATCAAGGAAAGCGACATCAACCCGATGATCGCTTCGCCGGAACAGTTGCTGGCGCTCGACGCCCGGGTGGTCCTGCACGACCTGGACACGCGCGAGGAAGACCTGCCCTCGCCCGCGATCCGTCCCTATCCGATCCAGTACATCAAAAACTGGGCCATGAAGGACGGCACGAAAGTAAAAATCCGGCCCATCAGTCCCGAAGATGAAAGCCTGATGATCGCGTTTCATGAAACACTCTCGGAACGCAGTGTGTACCTGCGCTACGCCAACAACCTGAACCTCCAGCAACGGACCGCGCACGAACGGCTCCGGCGCGTATGTTTCGTGGACTTCAACCGTGAAATGATGCTCGTCGCATGCGTGAAAGACAAGGGCGCAAAAAATAAAAAGATTATCGGCATGGCCCGGCTCAGCAAAATCCATGGCTCCAATAACGGCAAGTTCTCCATGGTGATCAGCGATGCCTACCAGGGTCAGGGGCTCGGCAGCGAACTCCTGAACAACATTCTGGAGGTCGGACGTCAGGAAAAATTGACCAAAATCGTCGCCAATATCCTGCCCGACAACGCCGGGATGCGCGCGCTGTGCGAACGCGTCGGATTCACCATCAAGAGCAAATCCGGCGACGAATTCGTAACCGCCGAAATCACCCTGTAATCCATAGACCACCCAAGAAATCGGCAGGTCCCTCGCGGGACCTGCCCTCAGTCGAAGGGATGTTCCATGACGAGGATGGTGATGTCGTCGTTTTGTTCCGCGCCTTGGGTGAACCGGGCGATATCGGCGCGCAAGAGGGCAAGCAGTTCAGGAAGGGATTGATGGCCATGTTGCTGAATCAGGGCCATCATTGCTTCCAGGCCATATTCTTCCCGCCGGGGATTTCTGGCCTCAGTGACACCATCGGTGTAGAGGATGATCTTGTCCCCGGGACATAGAGAGAAGGTCTGTTCGTCAATCATTTCCTGGATTTCCGGCAGGATACCCAGCACGATACCGCCGCTGGTGATGCTTTCCACGTCACGGGTTTCCTGACGGTACACCAGGATGGTTTCATGCCCTGCCCCACAATAGCGGACAAGGTTGGCCGCCGGGTCCCATTCCAGATAAACAAGACTTACAAACATGCCCTCATTGAGGTTCTGGTACATAATGCTGTTGGTTTTGGTGATGATTTCGGGCAGCGTAAACCCTTCCTGTGAGAGGGTCATGACAGTGGTTTTGAGCATGGCCATACTCAACCCGGCACCCATTCCTTTGCCGCTTACATCGCCGATAGCGACGCCCAGGCGAGTCGGATATTCGGGCAGAGCGCGGACAAAGAAGTCGTAATAATCGCCACCAATTTCCAGGGCGGGTTGCATAAAGGGAAGGACGTTGAGCCCCTCCACCGCGGGAGCGCTTTCGGGCATGGACTCCATTTGGATTTGGGTGCCCAGTTTCAATTCTTGTCTGAGTCGGTCCTGCTCCACCAGCTCTTTCACCATGCGAGTATTTTCCAGCAAAATTCCGGCTTGCGAGGCCAGCGCTTCGACCGCCTGGCGGACACGTCCAGCATACAGGCCTTCGACCAGGTTATTATCCAAATACAGAACCCCCAACAGTCGCTCACGTCCTTCCACCGGCACGCACAAGGCGCATTTTGCGCCTGAGCGAATCACACTTAACTGTGCCTGCACCGAGGTATCCCGGGTGTCTCCAATCACGACGCTTCGACGTTTTAAAGCCACCTGAGTCATCAAACTGTTGCTGATGCCGCGGGCTTCCTCTTCGTCCACATCGCGCACAAGTGCCGGCATGAGTTGCGGAAGCGACTGGAGACCTTCGGAATCTTCAGGCTCCCCAGACGGCGTGGAAGTCAGGCATAGCATGCCCCGGCGTGAGCCGGTTAATTGAATAGCGGTATCCACAATTTTGTCCAGCAATTCGTCGGGATCAAGGATCGTGGTCAAATAACGACTGCTGGAGAACACGGCATCGAAGGAACGGTCCTCCGAAAGGCGGTTACTGGCACAATCCGTGCTGGCCGGTTTGGTCGCAGGGGCTCCGACTTCCGCGCCGTTTGTATCCATCATGGCTTGGACTTTTTGCGCGAACGCCTTGGCGCCAATGCCTAAAAAAAGGCGCAAGGCTTCCTGCAACTGACCTTCCGCCTCAAAGTGCCAGCCTTTCTTGCGTACGGCCAGGGCGTACTCGTATCGGGAGCGGGCTTCCTCGAAGCGACGGTTCGTTTTGGCCGCATGCGCTACACTGCGCTGATAGAATGAAAATGCGGTTTTATCCCAACCCAGGGCAGACCAAAATCTCCCGGCCACCCGAAGGGCGCCCGCATAATGATTGGGCCAGCGTCGCATGAGCAAGAGCCCTTTCAGCAGTGGGTGGACCGCCTTGAGCAGGTAGAGCCATCGGCCTTTTACGTCTGGTGTTTCAGCCTTCGCGATGTATGCTTCCGCCAGGGTGTGGTGAATCGGCCCCGCATAATCCAGCAACAAAAACAGCCCTTTCTCCACCGCCACCGCCTCCTTTAAGAGGGAAATGGCTTGATCCCATTGCTCCTCGAAGAGCGCAATGGTTCCCGAATACAGGAGGCTTTCACATTCTGTCAGGGGGATAGCCTTTTCCTTGCTGATGGCGAGGCTTTCTTGCAGCAATCCTTTGCTGACCTCCACGTTTCCCTGTTCAAAATGGCACAGGGCGATGTAATTCGTCGCCGCCGAAATACCCTGGTGGTCGGAGATTCGGCTACTGATTTCCCAGTAGTTCTGGAAACAGGCTAAAGCCGTGGAATAGTCGCCGGGATAATAGTGGCAATGACCTCCCACATGACAGGACATCGCCTCCATCCAGCGTTCGCCGATTTCCTGAGCCATCTTGCCGGTGCGGGTCATCACGTCCAGGGACTCCCGGTACAGGCCCGCCCAACTCAAAAAGGCGCCATACGGAACTTCAATGACCAGTTGGACCTCTCGGCCCAGTTCCATTTGCAGAGCGCGCTGAATCTGCGCAAATCCCTGTTTGAAGAACGAGATAAAGCAGAAGGTGACCCCCTGCGTCCAAAGGATGATGGCTGTCTGCTCTTTGTTAAAATTCTCGATGGCCGATCGGTGCAGATTTTGAAGGGAGCAGTTGAAAAAACGCAGGGGTTTATAGAGCGAATACAGCCAGGTTAGATTGTGGTAGACCGTATTGATCAATAGCGTTTCTTTCGGGGTTCTCCGCCCGCCAAAGAGCTGCTTGGTCCAGGGCAGCAGAAGCCGGGAGCGTCCAATGTATTTCAGCAGATGGCCCAGCCCTGCGGCGAGTTGGCCCAGCGTGGTGACGGGCAGGTGTTCGCCCAGCTCGCGGAGCGCCTGAAAATAGGCATGTTCGCTCTCCTTGAAATGGCCCATGTGAAAATAGGCAAAGGCCTTTTTCCTGTATATCTCCGCGCGCTCGGAGCGGTCCCCAATTTCTTGAAGCAGGATATCCGCGATGTCCAGCGCCTCTTGATTTCTGTTGACCAGCAGGCAGACCTCCAGCAGGCCCAGGCGGGCCTGCTGAAAGATCGGCGAGGAATCACCCTGTGCCTCCAGGATTTTCAGAACCGCGCGATAGTGGTGGATCGCCTCTTCGTTGGCATAATTCTCCCTGGCCTTGTTTGCGGCGGGAAGCACATATTCCAGCATTTTATCTTCCAGGCCGGCTTCTGTATAATGGTGCGCCAGCGCATAGAGATTCACAAGATCTCCAGAGTTGTAATGGGCCTCGATGGTTTGGGCTATGTTCTGATGTGCCTGGCGCAGGGCTTCTGGTGCGAGACGGGAGAGAAACGCCTCATGAATGCGGTCATGGGCAAAGAGGAACTGTCCCCGAATGCCGGACGGCTCGACAAGCTGACGTTGCATGGCGGCATCCATCAGGGAAACGATATCGCCCGGGGTGCGACGCAAGACCTGGCCCAGCAACTCCGTCGGAAACTGCCGACCAATCACGGCGGCGGTTTCCAGCAGGGCGGCCAGCTCGGCAGGCAGGTCCTCCGATTTCTTGACCAGCAAATCCGCAACCGAGCCGCTGATAGAGAGCGAATGGATTTTTCCCTCGTTGTGGAGCCAGCGCCCGTCATCCCAGTAAAGGGCCTTGCTTTCCACCATTTCCCGCAGGATATAAAGCGCAAAAAAAGGATTGCCGCCCGACTTGGCTTGAACGATGTCCGCTGTGGCGGCGGTATCTTCTTCCGGTCGGCCCAACAGCGACGCCACCAAAGTGCGCATGCGCGGTTTGTCAAAGGGCGCCAGATTGATTTCTTCCGCATTCAGGTGGTCATTATTCCAGCGTTGGATCATCTGGCGAAGCCGATGGCTCTCGCCCACCTCATCCCTGCGATATGTGCCCACCACCAGCAGCCGACCTGGTTCGGCCTGCCGTCGTATTTCCTCCAGCAGGGTCAGTGTGCCTTCATCCGCCCATTGCAAATCATCCAACATCAGCACGCAGGGCGCCTGGTCGCTCCCCAGGCTGGTGAAAAAGCGTGCGGCCACCATCAGAAAGCGCTGGTTCTCGCGTTCCGGCTCCAGAGGCACCAGGGGGGCGTTCTTGCCCAGCACGGATTGAACGTGTGGGTTCAGCCGTTCAATCACCTCACCCAGTTCGCCCAGCGCTGCCCGCGCCCGGATGGCCTCTTCCCGTCGCCGCGCCGTATCCATACGTTCCATCGCTCGAATCCAGGTATTAATCGCGCTGATAAACGGCTGATAGGGCTGTTTATTCTCCTGGTTGAGACAACGTCCCCCAATGAACAGACTACCCTGCTCATAGCTATACCGGCGCAGCTCCTCCGCCATGCGGGTTTTTCCCTCACCCGCTTCGCCGACGATGAACCCGATCATCGTATGCCCCCCGCGCGCCTTCTCATGCATCGCTTTCAGAGCCATGAGCTCAGTGTCCCGTCCGATCAAGGAGGTTTGATAGGAAAGCTTGACCTTGGGATCGCGCTCGGCGATCGGGAACCCGCGTTCGCCGTCGCAATACCTTACCAAATCGTGCAACACGCCTCCCGCGCTCTGGTAACGAAGATCGGGCTCCTTCTCAATCAACTTCATGACCATGGCTTCCAGGAGAGGGTCCCCCCCGGGGCGGGGCGGAATCGTCGCCGCCTGTTGATGCAAGAGCAGGCCCCGCTCCGTGGCGGTGAACGGACGCCGTCCTGAAAGCATCTCGTAGAGGACCACGCCCAGTGAATACAAGTCGCTTCGTTCATCCGCCTGTTTATTCAGAATGCCCGCCGCCTCGGGCGACATGTAGCCAAAGGTACCCGCCACCTCTGGTTCGCTGGTCAATGCCGAGAGTTCCAACACATGCGAGAGTCCAAAATCAGTCAGGACCGCCCGTTCATGTCCTTCGCTCCGGCACAAAAACACGTTGCCGGAAGAAATGTCCCGGTGCAGGATGTTCTGCGCATGCACGTAGTGAAGCGCCTCAGCCATCTGCCGGGCCATGGCCGCGCACTCCGCTGGAGAAAAACAGCGTCCGGATTGATTGGCCTGCGCCAGGGGAGCGCCGGGCAACAGCTCCATCACAATAAATGGGACTTCGGAATGCTCGCCGCTTCCCAGCACCTTGACGATATGTGCGTGGGCCAAACGGGACAGCAGCGCCATTTCGCGTGTGAAGCGAATGCGGTCATCCGCATACGAAGAGGTGACGGCGGGTTTCAAAAATTTGATGGCGACATCCAGCCCGTGTTCGCGGTCGTGGCACCGGTAAACTACGCTCATGCCGCCTTCACCCAAAAAAGAGCCCGCCTCGTAGCGCCCACCAATCAAGGCGCCTGGCTCAACAGTGACGGAGGAGGCCACAGAGTTCTGTGCGTCAAAATTGTTTTGTTCCAATGCAACCATGTGCATCATAGTACGGTTTTTCCTTGAGCAAGTAAAGGGGGCAATTTAGGGTCAAGTCCTGATTTAAAGGTGTCACTTTTTATTAGCTGTCACTACATTCTGGTTATTGTTGTTCGTGGACAGCACAGCCGCTTTGCCCCCTCCGGACGGACAAAAATTTCATGCCATCTGACCGTGTACCTGCTCTGGTATTTGAACGTTCAGCGAGCGGTGCGGCCGCCGCGCCGCACACGTTTCGCGCCGAAAATGTCGAAAAAACGGCCGATTTCGGTGAAAAATCCCAAAAAATGCCGAAAATGGGCCATTTTCGGGATTTAAAATGTAAAAAAGGCCATTTTTGGACGTTTTAGACGCATTTTTCGACCGGAAAACACCCGCCACTTTCCCCCCACAGCACAAACTACCTGTCATATAGAAATGCGGTCGTCTTTTTATATGACAGGTTGGTGGTCACATTTTCGTTTTCCATACGCTGGGCTCTACGGAGTAGCCGCCCTCCAAAATTTCCGATTTTGAGATATTGAGCTCTAAATTTGGCCAGAATTCATAAATCAGCCACATAAAGCACATAAGCCACATAAATTTTGTGTTTTTTGTGCCTTCTGTGGCCATTTTAAAGGCAATAATGCGAAAAGACGAATTGTTGGAACGTTTTGAGTCAAAATCCGACTCATCCGCCTACGTTCCTCCGGCGTGACAAGTCCGTGGCTGAAATTTCCATATTTTTACTGTCAGCGCAGTTTCTTGATCAGCCAGGCGATGGTTTTCCCGAGGTCCTCCATGTTGGCGCGGCCTTCTTCGTCGGCGCCGACCGTTCCAATTTCGCGTCCGACGCCAAAATTCCAATAGGTGGAGCCCGGCACGATCATGCGCGAGATCAGGAACATGTGATTGATCTGGTCCATCACGTTGACCGCGCCGCCGCGCCGGTGCACGCTGACCGCCGCGCCGATTTTGCGTGCAAACATCCGTCCGTTCGCCGACGACACATAGCCGGCCCGGTCAATCAGGGCCTTCATCTCGGAGGTCATGCCGGAAAAATAGGAGGGCGAGCCCATGATGATACCGTCGGCTTCCAGCATTTTTGCAATGCACTCATTCACCATATCTACATCAATCACACACTTCTTGTCCTGATTTTCCTTGCATCTGCAACAGGCCGTGCACCCGTGGATTTTACGTCCGCCCACCTGCACCAGTTCCGTTTCGATACCCTCGGCCGCTATCGTATCCAACAACGTCCGCAACATGTATTCCGTATTCCCACCCTTGCGGGGACTTCCATTAAACGCTACCACTTTCATCATGTACTCCTGTGTCCGGTAATTACTTCGCTCATAGGCCCCTTCATACGCCAAATCACATCGTCACGCAACTGATAATCCTGCCGCCCTCATCATGGCGGCGCCTCATCCCAGCCATGTGTTGCGCGCGAAACGGCCCCACCAGTTCACCAGATAGATGATCGAAAATATCAGCAGGAGCATAAGGATCACCTGGCGAGAACGCGGACGTACGGCCGCTGTTCGTTTGTACGTATTCTGATCCGGCGTCATATTCACGGTCGAAACACTATCCAATGCACCTTTCCCGGTCAAGGCGGGCCTCCCAAAGAAGAAATTGTTTTTTCCCGGAGATTGCCCAGCCCAGAAAAGGAACACAAGCATCCCAGAGCTTGCACGAAGACGGCTGTCCGCAAAATGCCCCGCCATGTACATCGTATATGTCCCTTATGTTTTCCGCCATCGCCGGCGCCACCACCACAGGGCCATCCAGATGACCGGCAGCAGCAACCAGCTCATCGGCAGCAGCCATGGCGACCGCCACCAGGGAATGCCGTCAATGCCCCATGTGCTGAACGGATAAAACAGAAGCGTCTGGTATTTGCCTACGCCGTGCGATATGGCGTCCATCAGCACATGGAGCATCCACGCCAGCGAAGGAACAAACAGCGGACGCCGGACCTTATAAAGGATACCGGAAACCGCCGCGGCGCACACCAGGCTGTGGACAACGCGGTAGACCGTCAGCCACGGCCCGCCGAAATAGCGAAAGAAATGCTCCTGGGGTCCCGTGATGGTATAAACCGCAAAGGGAATCCACATGGACAGCATATCGGGAAGCAAGCCGAAAAGGATGGCCCACCAGACGGTCTTGTCAAGATACCAGTGGCGGGCCGACGACCCGTCCCGTTTGCCGGCCAGTCCTTTTTTGCTACAAACGGTAGCCCCGTATAAAGCATGAGCGATAAGGTCCATTTTCGATCCTTTACAAATGATTACACAACACGGGCCAGACCCTTGCGTTTTATGCAATAAATGTAAATACATCAGTTCGCTTTACATTACAAAAAAAGCCCTGCACTTTTTCTCTTCTTCTCTGCGCCTCAGCGTCTCTGCGTTCATATTTTTTTTAACGCGGAGACGCAGGGACGCAGAGCTAATGGGGTCATGGGGGACAGAGCACGCGAAAAATGGCAAAATTCGGCCAAAAACAGTGATTTTCATTGATTCGCCAGTAATCGCGGTGATTTTTCAATTTCATCTGATGTTGAAGTCAACCTGCGTCTGGAAAATGAAACTGACACTTAATCACCGAACCGCCTCCGGAGGAGGCCACGATCTTAGCTCGGGGCCGGTGGCCCCGAGAAGGCTACACCAACCGTATGGCGCCCCGGAGGGCCGC
>RZZM01000467.1 GCA_009929845.1 Spartobacteria bacterium | reverse complement strand
CGAACATGGTCAAGGCGTGCTTGTAAAAGCGTGCGCATTCGTGCGTTTCATTTTCCAGACGCAGGTTGACTTCAACATCAGATGAAATTGAAAAATCACAAAAAAAGTTTCCAATGATTGGAAAAATCGCGAAAAAAGTTTCCAATGATTGGAAAAAATCGTACAAAAGTTTCCAATGATTGGAAAAATGACCAAAAAAGTTTCCAATGGTTGGAAAAGGAGCCTTTATGACGGTGTATGACAGTTCGTTGACCAGTGGGTTGCCCAGTCTGGACAAGGTGCTCAAGGGGATCCTCGCGGGGGATAATATCGTCTGGCAGATCGACACCATTGAGGAATACAGCGCTGTTGTGGCGCCCTACGCGGAAGCGGCGCGGCGCAACGGACGCAAGCTGGTCTATTTTCGCTTTGCCCGGCACGAACCCCTGCTCTCCGCCGGACAGGTGGATGAACTCCACGAGCTGAATCCGGAAGACGGCTTCGAGACTTTCATCGCCCAGATTCACGCGGTGATCGAAAAGGCCGGCCTGGGGGCTTTTTATGTGTTTGACTGTCTCTCGCGCCTGGCCGTCGACTGGTATTCCGACCAGATGCTGGGCAATTTTTTCATGCTGACCTGCCCCTATCTTTTTGATTTGGAGACGGTGACCTATTTCGCCCTCTTCCGCAACTACCACACCAATCACGCCCTGACGCCCATCACCAACACCACCCAGCTCTTCCTGGACACCTACCGCCACAAGGGGGAAATCTATGTCCGCCCCATCAAGGTCCAGCACCGCTATTCGCCCACGATGAACATGCTGCATGTCTGGAAGAAAGAGGACCAGTTCAAGCCCGTCACCTCCAGCGCGGTGATCTCCGAAATCCTGACCTCGGCCAAGTGGTCGGGCCTGAGCACGGACAGCAGTCGAGGCTTCTGGGAAACCTCGTTCATCCAGGCGCGCGAACTCATCAACTCGGGGGAGTACCGTCCCGACCTCCCTGAGCGCGGCAAGGCGCTCTATGAGCGCATCGTGAAAATGATCATTTCACGCGATGAAGACATGCAACGGCTGATCGCCCGGTTTTTTACCATGCAGGAGGCGCTCGATGTGCGCAAGCGCATGATCGGCACCGGCCTCATCGGCGGCAAGACCGTGGGTATGCTCCTCGCGCGCGCCATCCTGAAAAAATCGGACGCGCGCTTTATCCCGATGCTGGAAGAGCACGACTCGTTTTTTATCGGGTCGGATGTCTTCTATACCTACCTTGTGCGCAACGGCATCTGGTGGGTGCGCCAGCGCCAGCGCGATCCGGAACGCTTCCTGGACGGGGCCGAACAGGCGCGCCGCCGTATCATCACCGGCGACTTCCCCGACTACATCATGCGGCAGTTTGACGAGATGCTCGATTACTTCGGCCAGTCGCCGTTCATCGTCCGCTCCAGCTCGTTGCTGGAGGATAACTACGGCAACAGCTTCGCCGGGAAATACGACAGCGTATTCTGCGCCAACCAGGGGCCGCGCGACCGCCGTATGCAGGATTTTCTTGCCGCCGTAAAAACCATCTACGCCAGTTCCATGAGCGAACGCGCTCTGCGCTACCGCGCGCGGCGCGGCATGCTCGACAAAGACGAACAGATGGCGCTGCTGGTCATGCGCGTGTCCGGCGCGATGTACGGCCAGCACTTCTTTCCGCAAGCCGCGGGGGTCGGCTTCTCGTTCAATCCTTACGCGTGGGACCCGGAAATTGATCCGCGCGCCGGGGTCGTGCGGCTGGTCTTCGGACTGGGCACGCGGGCGGTGGACCGTTCGGATGACGACTACACGCGCGTCGTCGCCCTGAATGCCCCGGACAAGCGGCCGGAAAGCAATTTCGACGAGGTCAAACAGTATGCCCAGCGCCGCGTGGACTATCTCGACCTTGAGGCCAACCAGTTGGTGGCCGACTATTTTTCGGACGTGGTGCGCGGTATCGAAAACCTGCCGCTGGACATGTTTGCCTCGGTTGAATATATGCGCCTGCCGAACGGGCAGACGCGTCAGAACATGGTTCTGACCTTTGACAAGTTGCTGAAGGAAACCGCCTTTGTACAGGACTTGCGCGATATGCTGCACATCCTGGAGCGGGCCTACGCTTATCCGGTGGATATCGAGTACACCCTGAATTTCATGGAAGACGGGACCTACCGCATCAACCTGGTCCAGTGCCGCCCCTTGCAGGTGCAGGGCACGGAGACCGTATCGCTGCCGGATATCCAGGTGGAATCCGAGGACCGGATCATCGAAGCGCGGGGCGCGGTGGTCGGGTGCAGCCGGTATGTCGACATTGACCGCTTCATCTACGTGGTGCCGGAAATTTATGGCAAACTGCCCGTTCAGGAACGCTATGAGATCGCCCGCCTGATTGGCGAAGTGAATAAAACCATCGCTCCGAAAACCACGACCATGGTGCTGGGACCGGGCCGCTGGGGCACCAGCAGTCCCTCGCTGGGCATCCCGGTTTCCTTCAGTGATATCAACCGCGTCTCCATCCTCTGCGAGATTGTCGCCATGCACGAGAACCTCGTGCCGGACGTCTCGCTGGGCACCCATTTTCTCAATGAGCTGGTGGAAATGAATATGCTGTACCTGGCGCTCTTTCCCCAACAGGGCAGCAACTACCTGGACAAGGCCTTCTTCGAACAGGCCGACAACCGGTTGCTTGAACTTGTCCCCGCCGCGGGCAAATGGAACGAGACCGTGCGCGTCATCGATACCGCCTATGCCAAGGACAGCCGCCACATCAAACTCAGCGCCAACGCCGTCGAACAAAACGTTGTCTGCTACTTTGAATAGGAGAGTAGGGCGGCGACCCTCCCGATTGGATGTCCGCTTATTTTCCAGGCACAGTTGATTACATCCACGTCGCGTAGCGACTGCATGACATGCCCCCCTATCGGTCATCACTACGTGATTTAACATATTGGGGTGGCCATGAGATACAGGCATTGAAAGGCCTGCCTATTATCGGTTATCCCTACGGGATAGGGGCTGTTGGTATAGTGGGAAAGTTGAGGTGACACCAGGGCGTTGCTCCTGGCCTGGTTTGTCCCGGGGGGGCGACGACGAACAGCACATAACTCCCTCGCAGGAAGAGGTTCGTTGTACAGACTTTAGCGTGCCGCGCCCGCAGAGCCGCGCATGCACAAGGACGAAAATACCGAAAAAAAGCCTGATTTTTTAGCTTTTAGCATGTATGTCCTGTCCTTCCCTTTGCGGGTGTGGCTCGGCGTGCGCGGCAGGCTAAAGCCTCTTATGAGAAGGCTTGTCAAGAGTCCGTTTTGACGGACACCGAATTTTTCCGTCGCCCTTACATGTCGGA
>RZZM01000466.1 GCA_009929845.1 Spartobacteria bacterium | reverse complement strand
TATAGTACAAGTCGTGCCAGGCATTGGTCCAGTTGCCCAGCATGACAATCAGCGGCACGAGAAACAGGCCGGCCAGCGGCCAGGGCCGCAACCAGCGGTCCTGCCCGGTCATGGTCAGGGCCACCACCAGCATCAGCACGGGAATGTAGGCCCCGCCAAGATATTCCGCCTGGTTCCAGAAAATTTTCTGTTCCAGGGTCGGCGCGCCCAGGTTGTTGGCATAACAGAAGCAGGATAACCCGACACACAGAAGAAAGAAAAATAACGAAAGGGCGCCGTTCTCCTGGCGGCGAAACCACGCTTGTGTCGCGAGTGTCAGGGTGACACCGCCGCTGATATACAGGACTATAATGTAAAGGGGCATGGAGGTTGTCATTGTCTGTTCATGATTTCAGTTTGAAAACACAAAATCTCACGCGCTCCTTTTCTCCAGCACATGCCATATCATCCGCGTGGTGTCAAAGTAAAAAAACACAGGCGTTATGCTTTTCAAAACAGGCGTACAATGTTTTTTGTTTGTAGGCCCGGCTTACAGATAAAATCAATATCCGGTCCTACAGACAAGCCGGAAGGCGGCCGCTATTCTGGTAGGCATGCGAGAAAAGGACCATACCGAGAGGCTGATTCAGGATTTGCAGGCCCGGATTTTTCATGGCGCGCTGCGCGTGAAAGAGACAATGCCGCGGCGATGTCCCGAGACGCTGGCGCGTCAACTTCTGTTGCGCGCGTTAGAACGCGAGGGCCTTTGTGTTCGCGGCATTTGTAAATCGGATGACCGGACCGGGGATTTGCTGGTCAATGATTGTATATTGCTGCGGTTCGTGAACGGCCAGGAGGCGGCGTTTGAAGAGCTGAAAAAAAGGCTGCGCAGGGATTTGTGGGTACTGGACATACCCTGGGGAATATTGGTGGACCTCAGCAAAACTTTATTGTTGGAAGGGGTGGCGCTGGTGGATGCCGAAAATGTGGATAAACAAGCAGGAGAGGCGCAAGATGAAAAAAGACACCATGTGGACCGGCTTTAATCAAGTTTTCCAACCATTGGAAAAATTTTTTGCCATTTTTCCAATCATTGGAAAAAATTACGGCGATTTTTCCAATCATTGGAAAATCGGTTTGGGGCTTGCCGGGGCGCTCGTGATGACCGCCGGGGTGGCGGGCGCGGGCGTGATCGTGGGGCCGCCGGGCGATCCGCTCCCGCCGCTTGTCACCTTGACGAACAGTTGGCTGGATGGAACCAACGGCGTCCTCTTTACGGGCGCGGTGGCGGGCGATAACGCGGGGTGCTCCGTGAGCGGGGCGGGGGACGTGAACGGGGATGGCTTTGACGATTTCCTGATCGGCGCGTATCGCGCCAGCCCGCCTGATTATTGGCTGGCCGGCGAGACCTATCTGGTGTTCGGCACAAGCTGGGGCCTCCCGGCATGGATCGAGCTGACCAATTCGTTCTTCAACGGCACCAACGGTGTTCGTATCATCGGCGCGGCGAATGTTCGCAGCGGTTATTCCGTGAGCGGCGCGGGGGATGTGAACGGGGATGGCTTTGACGATATCCTGATTGGCGCGCCTGACGCAAACGCGGCCTATCTGGTATTCGGGCGCAGTGTTTTCGCGTCTTCGGTGATTATGTCAAACGCCTGGCTGAACGGCACGAATGGCGTCCGGTTCGCGGGCGCGAAGTCGGGCGATTACGCGGGCCGTTCCGTGAGCGGGGCGGGGGATGTCAATGGCGATGGATATGCCGACCTGTTGATCGGGGCGTATGGCGCTGATCCTTTCGGGCAACTTGGCGCGGGCGAGACGTATCTGGTGTTCGGACGGGGCGATGGCTTTCCATCCGCGGTGACGCTGACCAACACTTGGTTGGATGGAACCAACGGAGTTCTTTTCGCGGGCGCGAAGCTGAGTGATGGCAGCGGTTTCGCGGTCGGCAGCGCCGGTGATGTGAATGGGGATGGCTTGGCTGATTTCCTGATCGGCGCCAATCTGGCCGACCCCTCCGGGAAGGATGCCGCCGGGGAGACGTATCTGGTGTTTGGCCGCACGAACGGGTTCCCTTCCGCGGCAACATTGACGAACACATGGCTTGACGGAATCAACGGTGCCCTTTTTACGGGCGCGGCGGCGAACGATAGCAGCGGCTGGTCCGTGGGCGGAGCGGGGGATGTGAACGGGGATGGCGTCGACGACCTGCTGATCGGGGCGTTGTTTGCCGACCCTTCGGCGCGTAGCGCTGCCGGCGAGACCTATTTGGTGTTCGGTCGGACCAACGGGTTCCCCTCCGCGGCGCCGCTGACGAACAGTTGGCTCAATGGCGCCAACGGTGTTGTCTTTGCGGGCGCGGCGGCGGATGATCGGTCCGGCTATTCCGTACGAGGGGCGGGAGACGTGGATGGGGATGGACTCGACGACCTGCTGATCGGAGCGATTTGGGCTTCCTCCTCCGGGCCTGGCGAAGCCGGCGAGTCGTACCTGGTGTACGGACGAACCAATGCGTTGCCCTCCCCGGTGACGCTGACCGGCGCGTGGCTGGACGGAACCAACGGCGTCCTTTGCGCGGGTGCGAAGGCGGGCGATCATAGCGGGTACTCGGTCAGCGCGGCCGGCGATATGAACGGGGATGGCTTTGACGACCTGCTGATCGGGGCGCAGGATGCCGATCCCTACGGAAGGAACGGCGCCGGCGAGACGTATCTGATTTACGGTCCGGGCCCCCGGGCGGCCATTGTTCCATCCAGCGGCTTATGGATGGGCGGTTATGTAATGGTCATTCACGGGCAAGACCTCGGCAGCGGCGACATCACCAATGTAACGGTGTGCGGCACGCCTGTAACATCCATTGACAGCCAGTCCGGCACACAAGTTGTGGTTACCGTTGGAAGGTCACTCACGGGCGGACCCGGTGATGTGCGGGTCTATTCAACGAGTCAAGGTGAAGCGGTGCGCTCGAATGCCTTCTTATATATGGTGCCGGGCATGCGTATCACGGGCATCAATGGCGAGGAACTGGTCAGCGGTGCGGCGGCGGACAGTGCGAAGGGCACGTATTTCCGTCCGATGCAGAGTGGCGAGGTCATCACCAACTCCTTTTCCATCACCAATAACGGTACGGCGGAACTGACTGTTTCCGGCTATGTGACAAACGGACCGAACGCGGATTTGTTCCGGATTTCCGGCATCCCCGCCACGCTGGGGATTTCGTTGTCGGCGCAGTTCACCGTGACATACAGCCCGCTGGCCTTCGGCGGCCACACCGCCGCGCTGGTCATCACCAATACATCGTTGACGGAGGCCTACACCATCAACCTCGCGGGCGCGACGTACCGGTTCGGCACCAACAGCGGCCCTTATGAC
>RZZM01000096.1 GCA_009929845.1 Spartobacteria bacterium | reverse complement strand
GGAAGCTTTCGCGCTTCAGGCAGACAGGCCACATCCTCGATGTGGGCGCGGGACATGGATTTTTCCTGGCGGCGTGTCGCGCGGCGGGGTGGCAATGCCGGGGCATTGAGCCGTCCGTGCAGTGTCGCGCCTTCGCGGAGGAGAAATATAACCTGCACCTTTCGGGCGGCTCAATTCGTGAGTTTGATGCACAGGGAGTGCTCTTCGATGTGGTCACCTTCTGGAATGTGCTGGACCAGCTCCCTTCGCCCACGGAGGCGCTGGCCGCCACCTGTCGCCTGTTGCGTCCCGGCGGCGTGGTGATCATTCGCTCGCCCAATGCTAGGTTCCATGTGCCCGTGAAAAAGCTGTTGCGCGGAATGGGGCGTATTAGCCCGATATTTTATAGACTGGATCAGACGGTTTTTCATTTGTATTCGTTTGATCAACACACCATCCGGGCCATGCTGCGGCATGCCGGATTCAATGAAATCAAGGTCGCCCCGGCCGAATTAAGCTGGACCACCGCGCACCATGCAAAGTCGGCATTCATCAAGAAGCCCGTCACCTTATTTGTGGAACTGCTGGCCAAGAGTATCTTTCTGCTGTCAACCAAGCAATGCCTCCTCGCGCCCTCCCTGCTGGTGGTCGGACACCGAAGCCCGAATCCGCACGCGCAAAACATGCGCGGCTCGCAACGCATGGATTGGAGATGAGGGAGTGCGATTAGGATGGGCGATACTTAAATACTGGGACTGACCCCTATTGGGCAGATCGCAGGAAGCGGCTGAACCAGGTGATGGCGAGGAGGCCGGCGAGGGTGTTGGCGAGCACGACGCCCCAGAAGATGCCGTACAGGCCGAACAGGTGGGATCCCAGGAAGGCGAGGGGAAGCATGAAGAGGAGCAGGCGGCTGCCCATCAGGGCGGTGGCGGCCAGGGGGTGCGCGACGGCGTTGAAGGCGAAGCCGGTATGCACGACAATGTGGATAAAGCAGGACCCGATGAAGGCGATCTTCATGTACCGCGCGATGATGACGGTGACGGCGGGGTCGTCACTGAAGAAGCCGGCTATGTAACCGGCGCCCAGCCAGGCGGCGACCAGGAAAACAATGCTGTAGAGGATGGAGAAGATGTTGGTTTTTCGCCAGGCCTCGGCGATGCGGTCTTTGCGGTAGGCCCCCCAGTTCTGGCCAATGAAGGGGATGAGGGTTGAGCCCATGGCCATGGGGACGATGTAGGAAAAGTGTTCGATACGCATGCCCGCGCCCATGGCGGCCACGGCCGCGACGCCGTATTGGGCGGCCATCCGGGTGATAATGGCGGAGGCGACCGGGGTGAGCAGGCTGGTGCCGGCGGCGGGCAGCCCGATGTGCAGGATGCTTTTCCAGGAGCGCCATATGGCGCCGGGGCTGGGCAGGGTCCATGCAATCATATGATAGCGCCATTGCAGGATCGATAACGACAGCAGCAGGGTGATGCCCCGGGAGGTGACGGTGGCCAGGGCGGCGCCTTGCAGTTCCATACGCGGAAAGCCCCACCATCCGAAAATCATGATAGGGTCGAGAATGACATTGAGCAGGGCGGCGGTGATCATGATCAGGCCGGGGGTGAGGGTGTCGCCGGTGGCGCGGATGGCGTTGTTGCCCACCATGGGAATAATCATGACGGCCACGCAGGAATACCAGATTGTCATATAGGCGCGAATCATCGGGATCATGTGCGGCTTTGCGCCCAGCAGGGTGAATACCGGTTCGATGGACAGCAAGCCCGCGATGCTGAAGATGCCGACAATGATCACGGCCAAAAACATGCTGTCGGTAGCCAGACGCTGGACGCGGTGATGGTCCCCGCCGCCGATGGCCCGCGAAATACACGAGGAGACCCCCAACCCCAGTCCCAGGGCCACGGAGGTGATCAACATGACCACGGGAAAGGTGAAGCTCATGGCGGCCAGGGGCACGGTGCCCAGGCGCGATACAAACCAGGTGTCGGTGAGATTGAACGCCAGCATGGAAAACATCCCGCCGATCATGGGGACGGTCATCCGGGCCAGTTGTCGGACCACCGGCCCTTCCGTCAGATCGAAATTTTTAATTTTATGAGGCATTATGCGGCGGTTGGTGGAAGCCGAAACGGGTTCGGATATCCTCGACAATCATGTAGAGGGACGGGATGAGCACCAGGGTGATGAGGGTGGCGAAGAGGATGCCGTATCCCAGGGAGATGGCCATGGGGATCATGAAGCGCGCCTGGCGCGATTGCTCGAAGATCATCGGGGCCAGCCCGCAGAAGGTGGTGAGTGTGGTCAGCATAATCGGGCGGAAACGCCGCACGCCGGCCAGGCATACGGCGTCGTGGGCGCTGGCGCCGGCCTGGTATTCGCGGTTGGCGAAGTCGATGAAGACCAGCGAGTCGTTCACGACAACGCCCGAAAGGGCGACGATGCCCATCATGCTGATGATGCTGAGATTGTAGCCCATGATGATATGTCCGATAATGGCGCCGACGATGCCGAAGGGGATACTGACCATGATAATGGCGGGCTGGATGTAGCTCTTGAACGGAATGGCCAGCATGCCGTAGATGCCGAACATGGCCAGCAGGAACCCGATTTTCAGCACGCCCAGGCTTTCGGCCATATCGGCCTGTTTGCCTTCGTAGCTGTAGTTGAGTCCATGGTACTTTTCGAGCAGGCGGGGGAGTATCTCGGCCTCCACGGTGGCGCGGACCTGTTCGGTATGCTGTTGCGGGACGATATCGGCGGTGACGCTGATGACGCGTCGCGCTTCGCGGCGGTCAATGGAGGTATAGGCCCTGCCGCGCACAAGATCGGCCACTTCACACAGCGGCACATCCGTGCCGGCCGGGGTGCGCACCAGGAATTCATCAATGTCATGTTCGGAAATACGTTCTTCCCTGGGCAGGCGCACTTTGACTTTTACCTCATTGCGTCCGCGTTGCTGTCGCAGGGCTTCTGCGCCGTAGAAGGCGGCGCGGACCTGGCGGGCGATTTCGGAGGCGGTCAGCCCCAGGTTGATGCCTTCGGGGCGCACACTGAAGTTGAGCTGCGGTTTACCGGAGGCCACGCCGCTGTCGATGTCCTTGGCGTTGGGGAAGAGGGAGATTTCGTCGGCCAGCTCGATGGCCGCCTGTTCGAGAATGGCATGGTCGGCATGCGAAAGTTCAATCGTCAGGGACGCGCCCCGACCGGGCCCGCCGCTGTCGGAAGAAAACTGCAGGGTGACCAGTCCAGGGATGCGGCCTGCTTTTTTGCGTATCATTTCGGTGAACTCCCGTGTCTTGACCAGGCGCTTGTCGGGCGGAGGGAGGTTCGCGCGCACTTCCACCACATGGCTGCCGGAGACCCCGTTGAAACTGTTGCCAATTTCCGCGTACATACTCTCGACGGCCTTGCCGTCATATTCCGCGTTAACCGCCTCGATGGCCGCGATGAGTTTATCGCGCACCTCGATGCTGGTCTCGACGGGCGAGCCATAGGGCAGGATGGCGGTGATCATCGAGTAGTCGGCGTCGACCCTGGGCATGGGGACCATTCCCATGCGTCCGCTGGCCACATAACTGATCGTGATGGTCAGGATGGCGACGGCCACGGCGAATGTGATGTAGCGGTGGTGGAGCACCTTTTCGAGAAACGGGCCGTAACGGTTCTGGATGAAGGCCGAGAAGGCGTGGCTGAAGCGCTGCTGCCGTTTGTGGAGGCGTTCGCCGAAGCGTGTGCGGCGCTTGTCTTTGTTGTGTGCAAGATGCGCTGGCAGGATATAGAGCGATTCAAAGAGCGAGATCAGGAAGACGACGATAACCACCGCCGGGATCACTTTGAAGATTTTACCCATGATTCCCGGCACAAAGAAGATAGGCACGAAGGTAATCACATTGGTCAAGACGCTGAAGGTGACCGGCACCGCCACTTCGCGCGTTCCGGTAATGGCGGCCTGGATGAAGGGATAGCCGCGTTGGTGGTATTCGTAGATGTTTTCGCCAACCACGATGGCGTCGTCGACCACGATGCCCAGGGCGATCAAAAAGGCGAACATGGAAACCATGTTGATCGAGAGCCCGAACATCGGCATGAGGAAAATCGCGCCCATGAACGAAATAGGGATGCCCATGGCCACCCAGAAAGCGAGGCGGATTTCCAGGAAGAACCCCAGCAGCAGCAACACCAGGGTCAGACCGATTGCCCCGTTGCGTCCAAGCAATTCCATACGCTGGCGGAAGTGTTCGGAGCGGTCCCGCATGACGGCGTATTGCACGCCGGGGGGGAGTTCCGACTGGAGCGCCTCGATTTTGCGCGCCGTGGCATTGGATACCCGGATGGGCGTTTGCTTGCCGATGCGATAGACATCCAGCATGATCGCGGGTTGGCCGTTGAATGTCGAAAACCGGTCCACCTCTTCAAAGTCATCCCTGATTTCGGCCATATCGCCCAGTCGGACCTGCGTGCCGTTGGCGGCGCTGATAATTGGAATGTCGGCAAACTCACGGCCATAATCCTTGCGGTCATCTACCCGCAGCAGGATCTCGCCACCCTCCGTTTTGACACTGCCGCCGGGGAGTTCAAGCGCGGATTTGCCGATCAGGTCCGCCACCTGGCGCAGGGTAAGATTGTACATCCGCAGGGTTTCGCGGGGGATGGAGATGCTGATCTCGAGCGGTTTGATGGCGCTGAGTCCGACCTGGGTAATGTCGGGGTCTTGCAGCAGGCGGTCGCGCAGCATCTCGGCGACCTGGCGTAGCGTGGTTGGCGGGACATCGCCATATACCACCGAGGTGACCACCTGGCGCTTCCGGCTGACCAGCACGACGTTGGGGCGCTCGGATTCCTCCGGCAGGGTCGTGATGCGATCCACCTCCTGCTTGATGTCCTGGTAGGTCCGTTGATTGTCGGCGGTGATCAGCAGCTCGACGGATACCGTGCCGGCGCCTTCACTGGCCTTGGAGGTGACCCGCTTGACGCCGTCGATGCCGCGCACGGCCTCCTCGACGGCCAGAAGGATGCCCTGCTCCACCTCTTCCGGGCTCGCGCCGGGGTAGGGGACCGTGATGTTAACCATGTCCAGTTCGAAGTCGGGAAAGACCTCCTGCTTGATGGTGAACGTCGACGCGACGCCCCCGATGATGAGCATGAGCATGAGCAGGTTCGCGGCCACGGGATTCTGGGCCATCCAGGCGATGGGACCTTTATCCGTTGAATAATCTTTAAGCGGGGACATCGTTATTCTCCCTCACGTTGTTTTGCCGACGCCGATTCGTCCACCAGAAGCAATCCTTCCGCAGGCGCGGGGAGGTCACTGATTACCATCCGGTCGCCGGGCGCAAGGCCTTCATCAATCACGGCCACTTCGCGGTCGCTCCATAGGGTGTGCACGGGCTGGATATGGAGGCGGTCCTCGGGGGTTTGGATCCAGACGGTTCCGCCATCATGCACATATTCACGTGGAATGACATAGACCTTTTCGAGGAAAGTTCCGTGCAAATCGACCTCGACGTAACTGCCGAAGAGGAGGGGCGTGCCCGCCGCGGCGGCGGGTTCTGGAACAGACACGGTGATTTGAGCCAGGCGCCCATTTTCTTCAAGGTCCGGTTTTACGCGTATGAGTGTTCCTTCCCAGACGTCTGTATTGCGCGGGACAGCGAGATGACGCACCGTGGCGTGCGAACCGTTTTCGCCGTGGCTGTCGGGGTGTTGCACATGGCGCAGCCTGTTGACCGGCAGGGTACTCTCGACATAGTATTCATCGGCGCCCGCCAGCAGGCCCAGCGAGGACTGCGCGGAGACCTGCGCGCCGAGTTCCGTGTTCTTCTGCATCACCACCGCATTGAACGGGGCCTTGATGGTGGTGCGCTCGACATCCAGTTGCGCCTTCCGGAGGGCGGCCTGCGCGGCGTGCAGGGCCGATTCCGCCCGGATCAGGTGGGGCTTGCGTAACATGAGGCGTTGTTCCAGTTCGGAGGCCTGTTCCTTGCTGTCAATGAGGTCCCACTCATGCTGCGCAATATCCTGCATGCCCAGCTCGGCCGCATAATCAAGTTCGGCCTTGGCCAGTTCCGCGCTGCGCGCCGCGCGCGCAATTTCGTAATCACTGGGATCGAGCCGAACCAGGGTTTCCCCCGCGGCAAATGTGCCGCCGGGTTCAAAATTGGGGCTCAGGAAGATCACTTCCCCGCTGACGCGCGATTGCACGGCTACAGTCCGCGCGGGGCGCACTGTGCCGGTTACGCGTATGCAGAGCTGCGTGGATAAGGGCTGCACCCGCATGGTGCGCACATATACGGCATTTTCCTGACGCGGTTTCTGTTTGTGTTTGGGCGCGGTCTTTATCATCACCACGGCGGTAATCGCTGCAATGATCAGCACCAGCGGGATAAACAACATTCGTTTTTTAGCAATTGGCTTCATAGCGGACCTTTCAATGTGATTTTGTGGTAAAGGGTTCCATCCAGGACCCGCCAAGGGCCCTGTACAGGGAAATCCTGTACGAAAGCAAGGTGTTTTTTGCGGTGATCAATTCGCGTTCGAGCCGTTGTGTCGAGGTGAGCGCGGCCAGGACGTTCAGGTAATCGATGCTGCCCTTGCGATAACGGGTCTGGGCCTCCGTAAGGGCCAGTCGGGCAAACGAGACCTCCCGTTCGAGCGCTTCCAGGTGCCGTCGTTGCGCGCGTTCGCGATGCAGGGCGTTTTCGACATCCGCCACGGCCTGGATCAGCACCGCCTTGTAGGCCGCCAGATACTCATCCAGCACCGCCTCCTGTCGCGCGACCTCGGCCCGGCGCCGACCCCCATCTATCAACGGAGCCGTTAGGCCGGCGGCAATATTCAGTATCCAGTTGTCAAAGAGTTCCGAAAACTGTTCCGACTGATACGTCGCGCTGCCGTTCAGGCGCAACGCGGGCAGGCGGTCGGCCTTGGCGGCCGCCAGGTTCCAACCGGCGGACTCGAGTCGCTGGCGCGCCGCCTGGATATCCGGGCGGTTGGTCAGCAAGTCGGCGGGCAGGCCGGTTTCCGGAATCGGGGGCAGCGCGGGCAAGGTGGCGTCGCTTTCCGGCAAGGGCGCCCCGATGGAGCGACCAAGCAGGATATTCAACTGGTTGGTCAATACCGCCAGTTGCGCGTCAACCTGAGGGAGCAGCGCCGCGATGGCCGCGGTGTTCTGTTCCTGCTGATAGACCTCCAGGGCGGACGACTGGCTTCGCCGCTGCCGCACCTTGAGCAGGTCCACGAGGGTCACCCCCGTTTCGTACTGACTGCCGAGGAGCGCGCGCTGACTCTGCAACGCCCGCAGGCTGAACCACGAGGTGGTCAGATCGGCCGAAAGGGTCATCATGGCCGTGCACAGGTCAAAATAGGAGGCCTTGAATTGGTTGCGCGCCGCGTTGCGTGTGGAGCGGACGCGCCCCCACAGATCGGCTTCGTAGCCCGCGAACGCGCCGCCCAGCGAGTATTTTTCGGTATCAGTGGTCAGGGCGTTCCCCTCGGGCGGGGCTTCGGCCACCCGTGTGCGGGTCTGTCCGGCGCCTGCCGAAAGGGTAAGTTCGGGGATCAGCGCCGCCCCCGCCTTGGCCGCCTGCGCCCCGGCCTGCCGCAACCGCGCGTCGGCCTGCGCCAGGGTGAGGTTCTGCGTCAGCGCGCTGCCGACAAGGGTGTTGAGTGTTTCGTCGGCAAAATCCTGCCACCAGCCGGTTGGCGCGGGGGCGCTTCGGTCTTCGGCCTGCCGGCTGTCGCTGAAGGCTTCCGGCATGAGCGCGCCGTAGTCCACCTCGTGCGTTGATTTAAACATCATGCAGGAGGTTTGGAGCATCGCAAAAAGCGTTCCCGCACTCATACATAAAAAACGTGTCATAGGCCTCATGATTTCACCTGTTCCTGTACTGTGTCGCGCAGCCGGTCCAGGCCGCCGAAGATGTATGCCTTGGCATTGCTGATTAACGTGTCTACGTCCTTCTCGCTGATCAAATGATCCTGATACGCGTGATAGCGCATAAAAACGAGGCCGGGCATCATGCCCACCACAAAGCCCGTGACAAAGCGCAAGTGGGCCTCGGGCAGTTGCATCTCGAAGTACGCGCTGATTTTTTTGGCCACACGCTGGTGAAATTGACCGAGAACCTTGTGATGAAGGCTTTCGGACATGTGCGAGCGGTCATGGTGTTCGTTGTGGATGAATTTGGGGAGCCATCCCGCCGGTCCTTCACTGAAGATGGCCCGGATGCGCTGTTCGATGACCCGCTCAATCCACTCGCGGGGCGGCAGGTCGTCGTTGGTCCGGCCGCCCAGCATTTCACTGATCGAAAGCGCGTATTCCCAGGCCGCGCCGTAGAGCGTTTCCTTGTTTCCGAAATAGTAATTGACGGATGCGATATTGGCCTCGGCATAGGCGCAGATATCCTGGATGGTGGTGGCCCGGTAGCCCCGGTCGGCAAACAACTCACACGCACAATGCAGAATCTTTTCGCGCGTTGTGTGCTGTTGCTCATCAAACATTTCATCACCCATAACACGACTCCCTGAGTCTTGTAAAATAACAATTTAAAATATTCATTTGAAATAAACATTTAACCCCGAAGCATGAACTTGTCAAGTAGGAATCCTGGGAAGTGTGGAATCGGCAGTGCAGTATCCAGGCTATCTCTGCCACATTAGCCTGTAAAACGCCTGGTGGGCTGTCGGCGCGGGAATGTCGGTCTCAACCGCATCCGTCATGACGGTAAAAATGCCCGATAAAGAGGTCCATCCGCTGCTGATGGAAGCGGTGCTCATCTGCCAGTCATACCGCCCTTCAGGGACCACCATCCAGGGCACATGCCATGTATTGGTGACTGCCGCGGCATCCACACCGACAAACGCCTCGTCAGCGCCCATATCAACCAGCGCGTTAAATATGCGCGGTTGCCCGTCAAAATCAGTGGCTGTCCACATCCACAACCGATTGGTTCCCGCATCAATGCAGGGGGAAGCCGCGGATAGATGCCAGTCAAGGGGCTCCAGGTCGGCAAACAACGGATTTGTTTCGATATTGCCGACTACCGAACCGATCCCGTTATAGCCGCCATCAATACAGCTATATTCGACTCGTTGCGAGATCCCGATGCCCGACATGTCAAGCCGAAGGGAATCCAGTGTATCATTGCTCCAGATAATGCTGTTGACCATATACATCTTGGAATCACTGACATAAACCGCATAGTTGTTTGTCGAGGTGTTGTGAACAATCGTACAGTTCTCAAAAAAGGCTTCACTGTCATAATTTCCTGTGGTGAACGTGCTAAACAGCCGGATGCCGACGCCGTTATCCGTGCTGAAATTATCCCGTAATACACAGTTGTACAGCATGGGCTTTGTACCCCAGCTAAATTGATAAAATGCGCCGCCAAACTGTGCCCGGTTGCCTGTCAGCAGCGAATTGATAACCGACACCCGGTACACACTTACCCCATCAAAATCGTACCCGAAACAAGCCAGTCCTCCGCCCGTATAATCCGTCCAGTTGTTTGAGATGGTGCAATTCACGACCACGGCCGTTGCCGGTATCGAAAAGGTCCATCCCGGCCGGAAAAACATCATCCCTCCTCCTTCTCCGTTAGCCGCCGCGTTCGTTGACCCGTTGTGTGCCAGCAGGCAATGCTCAAACCGTGTCGGCGAGTCCTCTAAAAACGCGCCCCCGCCACCGGATTTCGGCCAATCTGTTTCATGGGGCGGATCCGGATGATACGCAATATTACTAATCACGGTACAGTGAGTAACCAGCGCATCCGAGCGCCATAAATAGAGGCCACCCCCATAATACCCAAGATTCTCACGAACAATACAATTGCTGATGGTGACCCCGGAGGCGCCGCAGTAGATGCCTCCCCCCTTGTCTGCATTTCCATGAATCACGCTGAACCCGGATAAAACAACATTGGAAGTCGCCACCCGGATACAGCGTGTAGAGTAGTTCCCATCCAGCACGGTCTGTGATGGCCCATTATAGCTGACGATAGTGACCGGATTGGTTAACAACAGTTCAGATTGGAAATAGTAGGCCGCTTTTGCGACAACAATGGTGGCGCCCGCCTCCGCATACCCTACGGCTGCATGCAGGTTGGTCGCGGCACTGCTCCAATTGGTATAGGGTGGGGCACTCGATCCGACGGGAGACACGTAATGGGTTATGGCCGACGCATTATGTGCGGCGCCGACGAGAAAGATGACGCCTGCTACAAATCGGTTAAACATCCTCATATGGACTATATCTCGTGCTTGATATATTCAATCTTTTCATTACACGGTCCTTCATAGGTATTCTCATTGAGAAGTGCATACTGTACTTGCCGTTTTCTGTATATAAAAGAAAAAAATCAAGGCGCTGGCTGTTGATCCACGGGTGTGCGTTTCTCCAAATCGGCGATATGTATTTCGACCATAAGCGTTAACGTTTTTCTTTGACTCATCCATGCAAACCATTGCAAGCTACCGAGGCTATGAGTACTGACTGGAATGCTATTTACGAAGCGCAGGGCGTGGTGCAGAAGGAGCCTTCGCCGGCGGTGTTGTCCGCGATTGACCGGTTTCAGACACGAGGCCTTTCCCGGATACTGGATTTGGGGTGCGGCACGGGGCGACATACGACCCTGCTGGTCGACCGCGGGTTCGAGGTGTACGGGTGCGACTGTTCCTCCACGGCCTTGCGTATTGTTGCCGACCTCATTGCCGGACTGGATGTGCGGCAGTGCGATATGTCGTCCCTGCCCTATGAGCCGGATTTCTTTGACGGGGTAATCTGCAACCAGGTCATTCAGCACGGCTGCCTTGCGGATGTGCAAAAGGCCTGCGCGGAGATAACCCGTGTTATCCGCCCGGGCGGTCATCTGTTTCTCAGTGTGGTCAGCACGGCCCACCGCAAAGCCGCCACCGGGCGCGAAATCGAGCCTAATACCCGCGTCGATACGGATTCCCTGGACGGGCATATCCCGCATCATTTTTTTTCAGAGAACGAATTGCGCACCTTCTTTACATATTTCGAGATAGACCAACTGGACCATGTGATCAGTCTCAGCGACCTGGACCTGGACAAGGAATCCGCCACCTGGGAAATGTACGCGAGAAAACCGCATGACCGCATCGGAGGACTGTGAATATGGAATTTAATCTGAATACAATCGAAGCGCGTGTGTTAGGGAGCCTGTTCGAGAAATCGGTGACGACGCCGGACTATTACCCGATGACCCTGAATGCGTTGATCTCCGCCTGCAACCAGAAGTCGAACCGCGAACCGGTGATGGACCTGTCCGAAGAGGATGTGGTGCGGGCCCTGGACGGATTGCGGGAATACCGGCTGGTGGCCCTGGTTTCCACCGCCGGCAGCCGCACCCTGAAGTATGCGCACCGCATGAATACGTTTTATGAATTTTCACCCCAGGAATTCGGGATTCTGTGCGTGCTGCTGTTGCGCGGACCGCAAACGCCCGGTGAAATCCGTACCCGTACGAATCGGTTGTGCAGTTTCGATAGCGTGACGGAAACCGAAGAGACGCTTCGCGAACTCGAAGAACGCGAGGGCGGCCCGTTTGTGGTGCAACTGCCGCGCCAGCCCGGCCGCAGCGCCTGCCGCTTTATGCATCTGCTTGGCGGGCCGGTGGATATCGAAGCGTTCCAGGATACGTCCGAGGTCATGGACCTCGCGCGCGCCGCCTCCCATGCCGGCGATGAACGCATCACCGCGCTGGAGGAAAAACTCTCGGTGCTGGAAGAACAAATGCGCGAGCTGCAGGAGAGCTTCCGCGCTTTCAAAGCGCAGTTTGAAGGTTGATGCGGCAAATAGGGGCGCAAAATGTCAATAACCCATTTTGTTAGCCACGGACTTGTCACGCCGGAGGAACGTAGGCGAATGAACGCAGATTAACGCGGATAAAACATACCAAACAGCCGTCAAGAGCCGGAAAAATGGGAAAAAAATGATTCACAGGATTACCGGCAAATCAATGAAAATCTCGTTCTGCGGCTAATGTTCGAGGTAAGGAGTTCTGACGTTCCTCCGGCGTGACAAGTCTGCGGCTCTAAAAAGGGTTATTGAGAGGGCGCCTCCGTTCAGGGCACTTCCACTCCGATGCGATAGTATTTGTGCGCCCCGCTTCCGTCATCGTTCAGGGTCAGGCTGCCCCCGGCATCGCCGGTGATGTTGGTCTGTCCGTCCACTTTGCTCCATGTGCCGGTAATCAGCGAGGGCGATGATTCGAGCCAGTACAGCCGCGAGTTGGTACAGTCGAAAGTGATGTTGCATGCGCCAGCCATGCCCAGGGTCCCGATGCGGAAACGCGAGGCATTGTTGGTGGGGTCTGTATCCGCCACGTACTCTTCCCAGTCCGGGACGCCGTCGTGGTCGAAGTCGTTCGTGGACGCCGGGCCGAACTGCCCGGGGTTGCCATACCGCTCTTCCCATTCATCAGGGATGCCGTCACGGTCCAGGTCCCGGCCCAGCTCGCACCACAGCTTCCAGATCGCATAGGCCTTCATATTGGCGTTCAACGGCTGGCTGTGCTGCGAACCGCAACTGTACCAGTCCACATTCTGCACATGCGAACCCTGCCATTCGGTCGCCCAGTTGCCCAGGGAGCTGCCGCCTGCATAGGCGTAGTAGTCGCAGGTATCATTGACAAATTCAAAAAAGGTTCCGTCGGGATTGTAATGTTCGATATCACTAAAATCGAAAAGCACCTTGTCGTTTTCGATACAATAATTTCGTATGGCGTCACAGGCGGCCTTTTGGTTGGCATCGTCCCATATGTCGGTGTGTCCGGTCATATAGATGAAGGTGACATTGGTGTATGTTGCTTCCAGGGCGCTCATGGGAGCAAGGTAATCATTGGTAAGGGTGCCTCCGGCGTATTTGCCGGGCATCTGTCCACACCACGACCACATGATGACGTTGACATCTGAGTTGGCCGGATTTTCCAGATAGGTGATGGTATTATTATACCACTGCGGGTAACCTCCCACGTCACCGCCCATGGCATAGTCATGCAGGTCCAGCGCCCCGCCGGTTCCGCCGTTATTCCATGCGAAGATGTTATTCGAGAACGACATCCCCAGGCCGCCCCCGTTGGCGAAGCCGACCAGCCCGCTCATGCCGTCCGTAATCTGGCTGCCATGCGAGGTGTGACCGTACGCGATATGCAGCACGGCCTTGGCCCGGTTGATATCCGCTTCCGTCAGTTGTGTAATATCTATATCGTTATGATCAATGATCAATGCCCCGGCCATGCACAATGTGGATACCAAAAAACACAGTGCAGTGGTCGCCACCGCTTGTATTGCCCGCTTCATTTTTCTTCTCCATCCGTAGTTTTTAGTTCCGCCGGTTTCGCAAATTTGTAAAAACCGGCTAGAATCTTGTTTGCTGTATCAACGCCATATCGGCAAGCGCCAGTGCCGCCATGGATTCCACCACCGGGATCACACGCGGCAGCACACAGGGGTCATGCCGTCCTTTGGCTTCAAGGGTTACGGACTGTCCATTGAAATCAACGGTTTCCTGGGCCCGACCAATCGTGGCCACCGGCTTAAACGCCACCCGGAAGCGAATCAGTTCACCATTACTGATCCCTCCCTGTATGCCGCCACTGTTATTTGTCATCGTGCCCAACTGTCCATTATCCAGCAAAATAAACGGGTCGTTATGCTCCGACCCACTCATTCCTGCTCCGGCAAAACCACTGCCGATCTCGAAACCTTTCGATGCAGGGATAGAGAGCATGGCGCGTGCCAATTCTGCATCGAGTTTGCGGAAAACCGGTTCGCCCAGGCCGGCGGGGACGTTCCGACACACGCAGGTGACCACCCCGCCCAGGGAATCGCCCTGTTCCCTGGCCGCCATGATCGCCTGCTCCATTTGGTCGGCGACCGATTCATCCGGACACCGGGTAATGTGCCCGTCCACCATTTCCCGTGTGATAGTGCCCTCATCCACGCGGTCGGTTTTGATCGTCGATATCGTGTCGACCCAGGCGACAATCTCAATCCCGAAACGCGCCGACAGGAATTTTTCGGCCACGGCGCCGGCGGCGACGCGTCCGATGGTTTCCCGCGCGCTGGCGCGTCCGCCCCCGCTGGAGGCGCGGATGCCGTACTTCACCTCGTAGGTATAGTCGGCATGCGACGGGCGTGGAATGTGCAGCATTTCCCCGTAGTCGCCCGGCCGGTGCGTCTTATTCTCGACCATCAGGGCGATAGGGGTGCCCAGGGTAATCCCGTTTTCCACCCCGGAAAGAATCGCCACCCGGTCGGCCTCCTCCCGGGGGGTGGAGAGTTTACTTTGACCGGGCCGCCGCCGGGTCAACTGGGGTTGGATATCCTCCACCGACAGCGCCAGCCGCGGCGGACAGCCATCCACCACCGCGCCTACCGCCGCGCCGTGCGACTCACCAAATGTGGTTACTCTAAATATACTGCCGAATGAACTGGACATCGTACGCACCTTTCATCGGACCGGAAACCGCCCGGCCCATACACGTTTGCCGCAACCATATTGGAAATGCCCGCCGTGGGTCAATCCTTTCGTGATCATACCATACTGAGTTCGAGTTTGTGTTTTATCTGCTCCCAGCCCGGGATGACTGAGTCGAGAAGCTTATAGAATTCCGGGCTATGATCATGATATTTCAGGTGACACAGCTCATGCGTAACCACGTAGTCGATGCATTCTTTAGGCGCTCTGATCAGGTCTGTATTGAGCGTGACCGTGCCCTTGTCTGAGAGGCTGCCCCATCTCTTTTGCATTCGCTTGATGGATAGTTTTGGTTGGTCAATACCGAGATCGTTAAATTTCTGCCGGCAGCGCTCCATACTCACCGCAAATTGAAGCTGTGCCTTTTCCGAATACCATTGGTTCAATAGCTTCCTGACGGCATTGGGAGTCGGTTCGCCCCGGCATGTGATATGAAAATAACCGCGAGATAATTTCACGGAGTTCTCCGGGCCTTCGGACAGCTTCAAGCGGTATTGCTTTCCAAGATACAGGTGGGTCTCGCCGTTCACGTAACAGCGATCAGGCGTCTTTGGATTAAACTGCTTGAAATAGTTCAACTGCCTGAGAATCCAACGAGCCCGCTTTATTATTTTCTTTTCTATCAATGTGATATCGGACTGCGCGGGCGCTTTAACGAGTACCGTACTGTCAGGATGTACCGCAATTTCCATCGTTTTTCTGTTCACTCGCAAAAGCCGATACGAAATCGATTTGGAGCCGTAATTAACCACAGATGGACACAGATGAACACAGATATCTTTGTCTCTAAATTCATCACTCATAACTTAGCACTCATCATTCTGAATTTTGCCACCTGCAAAACCTTCTCGATGATGTCATCCATCTGATCAAGCGACAACTCAATCCCTCTTTCCGTCTTGAGCTCATCATAGAGATAGTCGTCAATCTCATTAACCGCCTGTTTCTGAGCGTCTTCATCATCCCAGAAGTGAACCTTCCTGTATTTTTCCAGTATCTTGTGAACCGCTATGGCCGTTTCGGCAATGACATCCTCCCATTTATTTTCCCCTCCGTGTTCATCCGTGTCCATCTGTGGTTCCAAAAGGGTTTTAATCACCCCGAAAAAGGCCATGGCATCTTCATTGCCGGATAGCTTTTCGGG
>RZZM01000095.1 GCA_009929845.1 Spartobacteria bacterium | reverse complement strand
AATGGACGTGTCATTTCTATTTTCCAGGTTCACGATCTCTTTGACGCTGGATTACAGCAGGAAATATCACTGCCATGATTGAAAAATCGACGATAATCTCCACCGGCGGCCAACGGTCCAGGTAAGGAGTTCTGAAGATAGCGCTTATACGCAGCAGCCCGGTAATAAATGGGGGACGATGAGTCCGGAATAACAAAAAGACAACGTCGAGGCGTCGGCGTGGCGTTCGCATGATGTGCCAACCATGAAACTCTCGAATTGATACCACGATCGTGGGATCAATTCGAGAGTAAGGCGTAGGTGACAATACGTCGTTTGCCGAAAAGTAAAAATTTAACGTTGACAACAATGTTCTACATATTACTATTTAAGAATCATAATTATTAATGACATGATGTTACATCTGTGGTATGAGTGCCGTGTTAATCGGTACAGGAAAAAATGTTGAAAGGGATTTGCGCATTGAGGATAAGGAATAAGGGTGTTGGACTGGTTTTGGCAGGACTGATGCTGTGCGCCCGCGGCGACGTGCTTTTTGCCGTGGAGGGTGAGGCGGTGAGTTCCGTCCATCAGCGAGGGAACACGCTGTTCATGGTGAGTCCCCTTATGGGGGTTAACCGCAACGAAATGAAGGTTCGCGGGCCCCGTGGTGAAATGGAAACAAAGACGGAGACGGCCTTGGAATACGGTATTTTCGCGTTGCTGAAATATCATAACTTTATCCTTACAGATTTCCTTTTCTACACGGAGGTCAACGACACGGATGTTTCCGGGAATTTGTTCTTTGCAAACTACTACGCCAGTCGGGAGAGGCGCCTTTCCTGGAATGTCGGCGCCGGGCATTTATATCATAAGATCAAACCGTCAAACCAGGATATCACCGTCAGTGTCCCGATGGTGAAAGCGGGCCCGCTGGTAAATATTCCAGAGTGGAATCTCTCCATCAATCCGTATATCGGCTATGCCTGGGAGCGAATTGATACCGCGCATGGCGACCAGGACAACGATTCCTACATGTATGGAATTACGGTCGGTTGGCGCTGGCGGATGCTGGCCGCGACCGTCAAATATTATTACCAGGACAGCCAGGAGTCGGACGATGACTATCACACTGTACGGGCCCGGACGTATGGCATGTTTAATGAACATTGGGGCGCGGTTATTCGATTTGATTATATGGAGCACAGTACATCGGACGACACCTCTGTATTGGCGGGGCCCGTATTTGTTTTCTGAACGGAAAGGCATGCAGTTATTCGACAGGGCAAAAACATGGCAGGCGGCAGGATAGAAATCCGAAAAGGCTTATTGGTAGCCGCGGGAGTCACGGCGGTGGGACTGGGCACGGTTGGCGTGGTGGTTCCGTTGCTTCCGACAACGCCCTTCCTGTTGTTGGCGGCGGCCTGCTTCGTCCGAAGTTCCGACCGGCTGTATGCATGGCTGATCCACCATAAGTGGTTTGGGTACTACATCAGGAATTATCGCGAGCATAAGGCGATTACACAGCGGGCGAAGATGGTCACGCTGACGCTGCTGTGGGGCACGATCGGTTACGCCATTATGTTCGCGGCTTCGGCCTGGTGGCTTCGCGCCCTGCTGGCGGCCATCGCGCTGGGGGTGTCTGCGCATGTATGCTGCCTTAAAACGCTGACTCCTCAATTGGCCGCGATGGTAGCCGGCGAACAACGCAATTGACGAAGGAATATGGGCATTAAACCACTCATTAAAAGAAAGCGAGAAGACGACAATGAATGAAGCGAGCAAATGTCCGGTAACAGGGAAAACGCACGAGCATGTCGCAGGCGCAGGCACGTCAAACAGGGATTGGTGGCCGAATCAATTGAACCTCAAGGTGCTGCACCAGCATTCGAACCTGAGTAATCCGATGGGGAATGAATTCAACTATGCAAAGGAGTTCAGCAAACTCGACCTGCCGGCGGTCAAACAGGATTTATACAAGCTGATGACGGATTCGCAGGATTGGTGGCCGGCTGATTACGGCCATTATGGCCCACTTTTTATCCGTATGGCCTGGCACAGCGCGGGCACTTACAGGACCGGTGACGGACGCGGCGGCGCGGGCACCGGGAACCAGCGGCTGGCCCCGTTGAACAGTTGGCCCGACAATGTGAATCTCGATAAAGCGCGGCGGTTGCTCTGGCCCATCAAGCAGAAATACGGGCAGCGGATTTCCTGGGCGGACCTGATGATTCTGGCGGGCAACTGCGCCATTGAATCGATGGGGCTGCCGACCTTCGGCTTTGGCGGAGGACGTGTGGATATTTGGGAGCCGGAAGAGGATATTTTCTGGGGCAATGAAAATGAATGGCTGGCCACAAGTGACAAGCCCAACAGCCGTTATTCCGGGGAGCGCGACCTGGACAATCCCCTTGCGGCGGTTCAGATGGGGTTGATTTATGTTAATCCTGAAGGCCCGGATGGCAACCCGGACCCGGTGGCTTCGGGGCATGATGTTCGTGATACGTTTGCGCGCATGGCGATGAATGACGAAGAAACCGTGGCGCTCGTTGCCGGGGGGCACACCTTCGGGAAGTGCCATGGCGCGGGTGACGCCGCGCATGTCGGCCCGGAGCCCGAAGCCGCGCCCATCGAAGAACAGGGGCTTGGCTGGATAAGCAGTTATGGCAGCGGCAAGGGCGGCGATACAATCAGCAGCGGCATAGAGGGCGCCTGGAAACCAAAGCCGACGACATGGGATATGGGGTACCTGAAGGTGTTGTTTAAATATGAATGGGAGCTGGTCGAAAGCCCGGCCGGCGCAAAACAATGGCTGGCCAAGGATGTGGAGGAAGAGGATATGATTGTGGACGCCCATGATTCCTCGAAAAAGCACCGCCCCATGATGACCACCGCCGATCTCTCGCTGCGTTATGATCCGCGTTACGAACCGATTGCGCGCCGCTATCTCGATAATCCCGAGGAATTTGCCGACGCCTTCGCACGGGCGTGGTTCAAGCTCACGCATCGCGATATGGGGCCCAAGGCATGCTATCTCGGGCCGGAGGTTCCTGAGGAGGATTTGATTTGGCAGGACCCCCTGCCGGCGGTCGATCACCGCCTGGTCGATGAACAGGATGTACAAACCCTCAAAAGCGGGATTCTCGCGTCTGGGGCGCCTGTGTCCCGACTGGTGGCCACCGCCTGGGCCTCGGCATCCACCTTCCGTGGTTCCGACCGGCGCGGCGGCGCCAATGGCGCGCGCATCCGGCTGGCGCCCCAGAAGGATTGGGCTGTGAACGAGCCGGACCACCTGGCAAAAACACTGCAGACGCTCGAGGGCATACAAAAAGAATTCAACGCGGCGCAGTCCGACGGCAAAAAGGTGTCGCTGGCTGACGTGATTGTCCTGGGCGGGTGCGCGGCGGTCGAACAGGCGGCGAAAGCGGTCGGTGTGGAAGTGACCGTTCCGTTCAAACCGGGGCGCGTGGACGCATCCCGGGAACAAACCGATGTGGAAGCGTTCGCGGTACTCGAACCGGCGGCCGACGGGTTTCGGAATTTCACGAAGCAGCGTTTTTCTGTCTCCGTCGAGGAACTGCTGGTTGACCGGGCGCAGTTGCTTACATTGACAGCGCCGGAAATGACCGTCTTGATTGGCGGCCTGCGGGTACTTGGCGCGAATGTCGGAGGCGCGCCGCATGGGGTGTTCACAAAACGGACGGAAGCATTGACCAACGACTTTTTTGTGAACCTGCTTGATATGCGTACCGCGTGGAAACCCGCCTCGAAAGAAGGCGTCGTTTTTGAAGGATGCGACCGGGTGACCGGCGAACGTAAATGGACGGCAACGCGCGTGGATTTGATTTTCGGTTCCAACGCCCAACTGCGTGCGATTGCCGAAGTGTATGCCTGCGATAACGCACTGGAAAAATTTGTGCGTGACTTCGTGGCCGCATGGAATAAGGTGATGAACCTGGATCGCTTTGACCTGGCGTAACCCTTGTCGAAATCGCAAATTAAAATTCGGCCTGGCCGACCATGAGGAAGTGAAATCGTGTTATGAAGAAGTACGAATGTAGTGTTTGCGGGTATGTGTATGATGAAGCGGTCGGGGACCCGGATGCCGGCATTCCCCCGGGGACGCCGTGGGGTGACCTGCCGGATGACTGGCGCTGCCCGTTATGCGGAGCGGTAAAGGATGACTTCCAGGCACAGGAAGAGAACCATGCCGCGCCGGCCACGGAACCGGTCGCCGAAAGCGGGCCTGTGGATGATGATGTGCGGGAGTTGTCCGTTGGCGAACTGAGCGCGTTGTGTTCGAATCTTTCCAAGGCCTGCGCCAAGCAATACCTGAAGGAGGAGTCGGGGTTGTTTGACCGGCTTGCGACCTATTACGCGGGCCAGGTTCAGCCGCCCGAAGAAAAGGATTGGAGCGCTATTATGGCGTTGATCGAACAGGATTTAGGGTCCTCGTTTCCATCAGTGAATCGGGTGGCGGGTGACCAGGCGGACCGGGGGGCGCTGCGGGCGCTGGTCTGGGGGGAAAAAGTCACGCGGATCCTCAAGTCGCTCGTCAACCGCTATAAAACAAGCGGGGATGCGATGCTGGAAAATACAAATGTATACGTCTGCGAAATATGCGGCTTTGTGTATGTTGGCGATGCGCCCCCGGCTGTATGTCCGGTCTGCAAGGTCCCGAACACAAAAATTACGCAGGTTCAAAGGAGGGCATAATAATGCACGCTGTTAGAAATTCATCATTATGTACGAAAGACTGTCTGTGCCTGTTTGTCTGTCCCACCGGCGCGACGGATACGGAAACCGGCCAGATTGACGCGTCAAAATGCCTGGATGGTTGCCGCGCCTGCGTGGATGCCTGTCCCTCCCATGCCATTTCGCTGGCCCCGGATGACTATCCGCCGCCGCGGGAGAAAGCGACCGAGGTCGTGCAAGCCCTTCATGCGCTGGCGGCGAGTAAAGCGGCGCAGGAGCGCATTGCCAATGCCATTGCAGAAACATCCGATAATCCGGTCGAACGACAGTTCGCCCGGGCCATCGCTCACTCGAGCAGGCTTTCGACCGAGGATCTGCTGCGCGAAGCCGGATACATGCTGCCCCAGAGCGTGAATGTGCGTGCGTTTCTTCAATCGCTCCTCAATGGCACGGTTGCGGATGATTTTCCGAAAGACGCGGTAGAGCGTTTACTGAGCACCCTTAAACCCACTAAATCAACAATGCGAGAGGATAAGAACATGACGACAGGAAAAACACTGGACAACCTGATGGAAGCCTTTGCGGGAGAATCGCAGGCGAACAGAAAATACCTGGCCTATGCTGAGAAAGCCGAGAAAGAAGGTCACCTGAACGCGGCCAAACTCTTCCGCGCGGCCTCGGATGCCGAAACCACGCATGCCCTGAAGCATTTTGAAGTGGCGGGGAAAGTGGCGGCGACCGCCGACAATCTTAAGGACGCGGTGGCCGGGGAAACCCATGAGTACAAAGACATGTATCCGGACTTCATCAAAGTGGCGGAAGAAGAGGGCAACAAAGCCGCCGTTCGGTCGTTCACCTACGCCATGAAGGCCGAAGAAGTGCATGCCGGTCTTTACCAGGAAGCATTGGACGCGATGGACGCGACCGACGAGGTTTTTTACTATCGCTGTCCGGTATGTGGAAATATTGAAAAATTCGTCCCTGAAAAATGCAGTATTTGCGGCGTGCCCGGGACTAAATTCATTAAGTACTGATCCGTGCCGGGGCAAGCTATGTCCCCTTTTTTCTTATTTTTTATACGCCGGGGCTCTACAGAGCAGCCGTCCGGAGGCTGTTCGGCATGTGATCGGCTTTCGCAACGACCCGCAGCACAGCGTAAAATTCCCTCGCGGGAAGAGGCTCGTTGTCCAGAGGCTTCAGCCTGCCGCGCACGGCGAGAAGCGCATGTTTCACGCCGAAAATGCCGAAAAACAGCCGATTTCAGTGAAAAAAGCTAAAAAATTGCCGAAAATGGGCCATTTTCGAGCTAAAAACCGTAAAAATTGCCATTTTTGGCCGTTTTTGAAGGATTTTTATATTTTTTAACTCAACACCCATTTGCTGCTGTTATGTAAAATCCTGTAAATCCTGTCTAAAAAAATGATTCACAGGATGACTTTTCTTAACCACGGATGAGCCGTGCCGCAGTCTCCCCAACAGAGGTTGATGGGATCAGGGGGGCGCAAGCTGGGCGTAGGCTTCGTAGCGGTCGCGGATGTTGCGGACGTACTGGACGGGTTCGGTGCCGCGGACATACCCGTGACGGGCTTTGGCGGCATATTCGGGCCGGGCGAGCAGCAGCATGGCCTTTTCGACATGATCGAACCACCGGTCGGGATCGAGCTTCAACTGCGTGGCCAGCCGCCGGGCATCGAGCACATGACCCAGGCCGGCATTGTAGGAGGCCAGGGCCATCCACATGCGCTCCCGCTCATCCATATTCACACTGAATTTGGAGCGCATTTTATCCAGGTACTCGACGCCCGCGCGGGTTCCCGTGGCAGGATCTTCCAGGTTATGATACCCCATCTCCGCGGCCGTCCTCGGCATGAGCTGCATAAGGCCTTTGGCCCCGCTCCAGGAGGTGGCTTTGGGATCAAAGCGGCTCTCCTGGTACATCTGGGCGGCAATCAGCCGCCAATCCATGTGATACATGTCGGCATCGCGCTTGATGATATCATCATACGGGGAGATGCGGCCATCCGGCCCCAGGTCGGGACGCTCCTCCTTGAAGGCCTTTATTTTGCGGGAGTTTTTGAAATATTTTTTATAGGTTATGTTGTAGAACAAGCCCCGGTACTGCTCGCCGAGGAAGGTATCGAGCTGCGCGAGCAGTTCCTTGTCGTTGACGCGAACAGCCCAACCGTGGTCGATGGGCGGCCCCAGCGGAAAGGCGCTTTTGATGGCATCCGACACAGTCAATTCAATATCCAGCAGGTGACTATCCGCGACGGTCAGGGCCAGTTGGCCTGCGCCGACACGCTGAATCAGCTCCTCGGTCTCCATCGTGCCGGGGGCTTCCAGCATTTTTACATTGAGTCCGGCCTGCTGCAATCGGTTGAGCGTGTTCCAATACGAACTGTCGCGGCGGACGGCCACATAGCGCCCGGCCAGATCTTCCGGCGTATTCAAGCCTTGCGCGTCCGTCGGCGCCACCAGCACTTCCGAGGCCTGGTGATAGGGCCGGGTAAACGCGATCCCCCGGGCACGGCGCTGGTCACTGATCGTCATGAACGAAGCGATAACGTCTCCTTTGCCCTCGAGGAGCATGGGAATCAGGTCCGCATGGCTGGGGGCGACAATCACTTCGATATTCAAATCATGCTGACGCGCAAATTCACTGGCCAGCTCGAATTCGAAGCCGAGTAATTGTCCGCGCCAGATGAAATAGGTGGCCGCATTGTTGCGGGTCAGGAAGCGGATGGTTTTCCGCTTTTTAATGCCTGGCCAGTCCTCGGTATAAGTCGCCTGTTTGGGCCGCAGCAACTGGGCAGCGGCCAGGAAACGATTCAGGGCCGTCAGGAGTTGGGGGTTGTCCGGGCGCACAGCCCAGGCCAGGGCGCGTTCGCCGGTCAAGTCCATAACCGGCGTGATATCCTCGCGATACTGGCGCATCACATAAAGCAGGTTGCTGTCTTCAATGGTCATATCAAAATCGCCACGGACCAATCCATCGAACACCGCCTCCGGATGCATCTCCCCCGGCAGGGTCACGATCTGGAGTTCGGGCGCTGACTGCTGAAGCACACGGGCGGTTTCCAGGAAGGTGGTTCCCGCGGGAACCGCGAGGGTCTTACCCGCCAGGTCGGCCATTTTAATTGCCGGGACATTCCGGGCAGCCGGGAGCACCAGTTGTTCACGCGAATGCTCTACCGGGACGGTGAATTCAAGCCATCGCGCGCGGTCATCTGTTACCGTCAGATTCGCGGCAATCACATCCCCTTTCCCGGCCGACAGGGCGGGGATAAGGTCCTCAAAACGGGCGACCGGGATATATTGCAATTCGAGATTCAGCTCCCGGGCGAAGCCTTCGGCCAGCTTTTTGTCATGATCGAGCGGAAACCCGGCCCTGGGCAGGTAGGATTCCGATTCGGCATGCACCAGCACTCGGATGAGGCCCCGTTTTTTGATGGCGTCCAGGTCGCCGAGATCAACAAACGCTGCCGGTTCCGCGCGAATTACATCGGTTTTGCCGGTTTTATCGCCATCCGCGCCCACATCGCTCTTGCCCCGACAACCAGTCACAAAAAGCGCGAGAATCCCTAAAAATATATAATACAGACCATTTTTCATGGGGACATCCTACGCCAAAAGCAAAAACAATTCAAATATCACTTTCATACGGTCTTGACCTTCGTGACCTGTCTCACTAGTTTGTTGCGGTCTAAACAGCCCTGGAATGGGCATTCGAGGACGATAATTATTTTAAGGAGATACAGACGATGGCACAAATGGATTATGGTTTAACTGAAACACAGATAGAAATCCGGGACATGGTTCGGGAATTTGCGCAGGACCGGGTGAAGCCGGTGCGCGCCGAGCTGGACGAAAAGGAAGAGTTTCCGCGCGAGTTGCTCAATGAGCTGGGCCGCATGGACCTGATGGGGTTGTACATCCCGGAGGAATACGGCGGTTTCGGCGCGGAAAGCATGCTTGATTTTGTGCTGGCGGTTGAAGAGCTCAGTCGGGTCTGTATCGGGGTTTCTGTTTCCTATGCGGCCAACGCGCTGGGCGCCGATCCCATTCTCATCGGCGGCTCGGATGAACAGAAAAAGAAATATCTGCCACCGCTGGCCAGCGGCGAAAAGCTCGCGGCATTCGCGTTGACCGAACCGAACGCGGGCAGTGATGCCGGCGGCATTCAGACCACGGCGGTCAAAAAGGGCGACAAGTACATCCTCAACGGGACCAAGCAATGGATCACCAACGGCGGGGAAGCGGACACCTACACGATCATGGCCGTAACCGACAAAAGCAAAGGCGCCCGCGGGACTTCCTTCTTCATTGTGGAAAAGGGCATGCCCGGCTTCAGTTTCGGCAAAAAGGAAAAGAAACTGGGCATCCGCGCATCCGCCACCCGCGAACTCATTTTTGAAGACTGCGAAGTGCCGGCAGAAAACATCATCGGCCGCGAAGGCATGGGGTTCATCCTGGGCATGAAAACCTTTGATGTGTCCCGTCCGGGCATCGCGATCCAGGGCGTCGGCCTGGCGCAGGGCGCGCTGGACGAGGCGGTGACCTATGCGCGCACACGCCACCAGTTCGGGCGTCCGGTCGCGGCCAATCAGGGCCTGCAGTGGATGCTCGCCGAAATGGCCGTCAAGGTCGAGACCGCCCGCGCGCTGACCTACGCCGTCTGCCGCACGCTGGACAAGGGCCTCAAGGATGTCTCCAAGTTGTCCGCCATGTGCAAACTATACGCCACCGATGCCGCCATGTCCGTAACCACCGACGCCGTCCAGGTGCTTGGAGGCTACGGCTACATGCGCGAGTATCCCGTCGAAAAAATGATGCGTGACGCCAAAATCCTTCAAATCTACGAAGGCACCAACCAGATTCAGCGCGAGGTGATCGGCCTCTCACTCATCAAAGAATATGCATCCGTGAAATAAAGGCGGTCGTGGGCGAGAGCGCCCGCGACGCCGGAGAAAGGAATGGATCGTGCACGTAGTTGTCTGTATCAAACAGGTTCCGGATACAGGGGATGTGAAAATCAATCCGGAAACAAACACCCTCATCCGTGAAGGCGTGGAAAGCATCATCAATCCGTTTGATGAGAACGCGCTGGAAGCGGCCCTGGTCCTGAAGGAAACGTCAGGGGCCACGGTCACGGTTATGACCATGGGCCCCCCGCAAGCCGAAAGCGCATTACGTGAATGCATGGCGCGCGGCGCGGATGACGTGATCCTGCTGAGTGACCGCGCATTCGCCGGGTCCGACACGTGGGCCACCTCCTACGCGCTCGCGCAGGGCATCCGCACACTGGAGCAAAAACCGGACATTATTCTATTCGGGAAACAGGCGATTGACGGAGATACCGCACAGGTGGGCCCGGGGGTCGCTGAATTCCTGGACCTGCCGGTGATTACCTATGTGCGCAAGTTGGAGGTGGAAGGCGAGACGGTCCAGGTCGAACGTGTGTTCGAGGATGGCTACGAAAAGATGGAAGCCCCCATGCCGGTGGTGTTGACCATCCTCAAGGAAATGAATGTGCCCCGGATGGCATCGCTGCGCGGCCGGATGAAGGCCAAGAAAGCCGAGATCAAGACCTGGACGGCGGAGCATATCAAGGCCGATCCCAAGGAAATCGGATTGCAGGGGTCCCCCACCAAGGTAGTGCGGATATTCACCCCCCCGAAAAAGACGGGCGGCGTACGGATAGACGGTTCGCATCCATTGGAAGCGGCCAGGGCCCTGGTAGAAAAACTTAAAGAACAGAAGGTGGTGTGAGATGCAGGACGCTCCACTTATTATTTATGCCGATAAATGCACGGGATGCAGCCTGTGCCTGAAAGTGTGCCCGTTTGCGGCCCTGACGCTCGAACCCCGCGCGAATTTCGATCTGCCGGAAAGCCGGTTCAAGAATATCGCCGTGGTCAACGAAGCCTGTACCGCCTGCGGGGCCTGTGTGGAGGCCTGTAAGTTCGAGGCGATGGCCATTCGCGAAATCGAGCGGACGGGTGGCGACGACCTGACGGCCTACAAAGGGGTCTGGGCGTTTGCGGAGCAGCGCGACGGTGAGATTCAGGATGTGGTCTATGAATTGCTTTCGAAGGGCCGCGAGCTGGCCGACAAGCTGCAAACCGAACTGGCGGCCGTACTCTTCGGCAGCCATATGAAGGAAAAGGCGGCGGAGCTGACGCACTGGGGCGCCGACAAGGTCTACCTGGTGGATGATCCGGCGCTGGCGGAATACAGCACCGATAATTATTCGAGCACCATGGCCGACCTTATCGAGAAATATAAGCCGGAAGTGGTGCTGGCCGGGGCGACCAGTATCGGACGCGCGTTTATTCCCCGCGTGGCCATCAAGGCGAAAACCGGGTTGACCGCGGATTGCACCTCGCTGGAAATAGATGACGAGCAAAAGATGCTCCTCCAGACCCGTCCGGCCTTCGGCGGGAATATCATGGCCACCATCATCTGTCCGAACCATCGCCCCCAGATGGCGACGGTCCGCCACAAGGTATTGAAAAAAGCTTCACCGGACGCCTCACGCTCCGGCGAAGTGATTGAGGAGGCCCCCACCCTCACCCAGGCGCGCACCAAAATCATTGAGGTGCTCCACGAGATGGGCAATACCGTTAACCTGGCCGAGGCGGACATCATTGTCTCCGGCGGACGCGGACTGGGCGGGCCGGAGAATTTCAAGATGCTCGAAGAGCTGGCCAAGGAGCTTGGGGCGGCTGTAGGCGCTTCCCGCGCGGCGGTGGACGCCGACTGGATACCGGCCTATCACCAGGTCGGACAGACCGGCAAAACCGTATGCCCCAAACTCTATATTGCCTGCGGGATATCCGGCGCCATCCAGCACCTGGCCGGAATGAGTTCTTCAGACACAATCATTGCCATAAATAAAGATCCCGATGCCCCTATCTTTGATATTGCAGATATTGGTATTGTTGGTGATATATTTGAAATTGTACCAATGATAACCAAGTGTCTGAGGGACCGTTGAGCAAAACAGCAGAGCAAAGCAACAAACAAATGATCGAACTGCGCAGAGGTCCGATCAACAGCCTGGGCCTGTTGACGGTCCTGGTCGCGGTGATTACCCTTATCCTGGTGGGCACCGTGCTCAAACTGGCCGATACCGTGCTGGTGCCCCTGGTCCTGGCGTGGTTACTTTCGCAGCTCCTGGGACCGGCCGTGATCTTCCTGGAACGACGGCACGTGCCGCCGGGGCTCGCGGCGGGGTTATCCATTATCCTGCTGCTCTTTATCTTTTACTGGCTGTTCGTTGTCATGTCGGCCAGCACCACCTCGTTTATCAAGGAGCTGCCCACTTACCTGGACAAGTTGAATGCGATCGTGCTGGACCTGATTGACCGCCTCTCCGCGGAACTGGGCGATGTCTCGTCCGCCGACATCAAACTTGAAATCAAGAAGCAGTTGGCCACCTTTACCGGATCATTAATGAAACTCGCCGGCAACCTTGTGAGCCTCTTTACGATCATCCTTTCCAAGATGATTATGATCCTGATCTTCCTGATGTTCATGCTGCTTGGCAAACCCTATGGCAAACGCAAAATCGCCCGGGCCTTCCCGCCGGAAATTGCCTCGCGGGTGACCAAGGTAGTCTCTTCGATCTCCCTGCAGATCAGCCAGTACCTGATTATCCAGACCGTGATCAGCCTGCTCACCGGCATCCTGGTCGGCGTGGCCTGCTCCCTTATCGGCATCAGCTCCCCCATTACCTGGGGCGCTCTGGCCTTTTTCCTGAATTTCATCCCGACTATCGGGTCCATCGTCGCCTCCATCCCCCCCATCGCCATGGCCCTGCTGCAATTTTACCCGGAAGTCTGGCCGGCCATCATTACATTGATTGTGATTCTGGCCATTCAACAGATCATGGGCAATGTACTCACCCCGAAACTGATGGGCGACAAGTTGAATCTGAGTCCGGTGGTGATCCTGGTTTCCCTGTCGTTCTGGGGCTGGGTCTGGGGCATCGTCGGCGCACTGCTTTCCATCGTCATCGCCGCCGCCATCAAGATCGTCTGCGAAAATATCGAGCCACTCAATCCCATTGCCGTGATGATGTCTTCCGGCAAGACCTGCGACGACGATAAGACCCGCCCTGACAAGATACAATCCAATGAAGCGAAGGGCGCTCCGCCCGCGGCCACGGAGTAACATTCCTCTGTTATCGTACAACGGGGTTGCACTATAACCGAGGTGTTTATGTCCACCCGTAAACACCGCCAGGAAAGAAGGTGTCAATTCAACTTCCACGAGGTAAGGAGGTCTGAAGGTCAGAACTCCTTACCTCGTGGAATGTAAAGTGACACAGGGATTCGGAGGGCCCGGGGCACCGCGGGTTCTTTGAGGGTAGACGGGGCACGGGTACAGGCCGGCTCGATCGTGGAAAAGCGCAAACAGAGATGTTGAACCTTGCTGTTCGTGTTACAGGTGTCAGTTTTATTTTTCAACCGCAACTGAGGTTCAGCCGAAGGACCGGGTCAGCGCGGCAAGGGCCTCCAGCTTGGCCAGGGCCGTTCCGCTGTCGATGGACTCCGCCGCCACCTTTATACCGTCCGCCAGGGTTGCAGCCTTGCCGACGGCCACGATAGCCGCGGCGCTGTTCAAGAGCACGATATCGCGTTTCGGACCGGGTTGCCCGGAAAGCACCGCCCGTGTGATCGCAGCATTTTCCTCAGCCTCCCCGCCGCGAATATCGTCGGGCGTCGCCTGCGCGAGCCCGAAATCCCCGGGGCTGATTTCATATGAAGTGACCTGCCCTTCCTTGACTTCACTGACCAGCGTGGGGCCGGTTGTGGTAATCTCGTCCATGCCGTCTGCCCCGTGCGCCACAAAGATATGTCCGGCATTGAGAACGGCGAGCGCGTCGGCAATCAGGGGCACTAATTCCCGACTGTAAACCCCCAGCAAACCGTACCGCGCACCGGCCGGATTAGAGAGCGGGCCCAGGATATTGAAGATGGTACGGATGCCGATCTCGCGGCGTGGACCGATGGCATACTTCATCGCCGGATGAAGACTGGGCGCAAAGAGAAAGGCAATGCCCAAATCTTCAAGGCAGCGGCTCATCTGTTCGGGGGTAATCGCGATATTCATGCCCAGGGCCGCACAAACATCCGCCGCGCCGCTCTTGCTGGATACCCCGCGGTTGCCGTGTTTGGCTACCGTAATGCCTGCCCCGGCCGCGACAAATGCGGACGTGGTCGAAATGTTGAAACTGTGCAGCCCGTCCCCGCCGGTTCCGACGATGTCGACGACCTTGTCGCTGTGCGGATTCACATACGTGCAGTTGTCCCGCATGACCTCGGTGCACCCGGCGATGACCTCGGCCGATTCGCCATGAATACGTAACGCGGTAATAAATGCGGCGATCTGCGCCTCCGTCGCCTCCCCGCTCATGATCTCCTGCAGGGTGTCATGCGCCTCCTGCCGGTTGATTGAAGTACCATCCACAAGTTTTGCTATCGCTTCCTTAATCATGGGCCCATTCCTGTCTGCTGTCGGTGTCCACCGTGTTCCTAAAAAAATCCTTCGATGTTCCAGAAGCCCACATGCAACCAAATTATCCACGGTTCCGCAACATTTCAATCAACCAATTATTCAGCGACAAGGAGGAGGATTATGCGAGCAAGCTGGGATGATGAAAGCATTACCGCCGGCGAATTACTGGACAGGATGAGAGATATGCCCCCATTGTTCAGTGATGCGGAACTGGATGTAATTCGGGCAAATAAAGACCTGGATACGCCGCCGGAGCACTTCAACCGTGTTCCGCATCTTGATGTCCGTGCCTACAACCCCTCCTGACAACCCGCCTATTATTCATCCGGAAATTTTTATCACGAAACGATTCTTGCAAATTACAAACTGGTGCCGCGCACGAGATGATTTCGGAGTTCTGTCTACTTTGTTTTCGCAGGTTATTCGGGCCGCGAGACTTTCAGGTGGTAGATTCGGAAGGGCACATCGGATGTATCCGAAATATAGAGGGCGCCGCCGCTGCCGGGAATTTCTTCCATGCCTGGGAGCAATGTCCAGGTTCCCGTGGCGGGCGCGTCATTATACCACAACTGGTAGCGCCGGTTGGAAGAGGATTCCAGGCCAACCCCGGGTACGTCCTGCCTGTTGATTTCGGCAATCCTGAATACGGAATCCGGGTCATGCGGATCGGTGTCGGCGACAAATTCCCCGCGGTTGTCGGCCCCGTCGCCGTCAGCATCAAGGTGTCCATCAGCAAGCCCTACAACAAAGCCCTCCATCAACTCCCATCCGTCATACATGCCATCGCCGTCCTCGTCTGCATGGTTGGGATCAAAACCATACTGCGCCTCCGCGAGATCGGAGATCCCGTCGCTGTCGGCGTCGCCGGATCCATCGCGGTCGAGATGGCCGAACTGCGCCAGTTCCCAATCGTCATCCATGCCGTCGCGGTCGCGGTCGCGCGCGGCATATTCAAAAATCAGCAGGCCGTCTTCGTCGGCAGCGATGAAGAGCAGGTTGCTGGTCAGGGCCACGCCATGGCCCTGCGCAAAGGCATTGGTGGCGGCCAGGCGCACGGGATTGTCCAGGTCGGAAACCAGCGCCATTTCAAGGCCGTAGGCTTCGCATGAATTCCACTCATTGGATGCGTACGCAATGAAGAGGAGATCATCGTATGCATCGGCCGCCTGCGCCAGGGCCGGCGTGGAGTTCGTGTGATGGCCGCGCACGACGGGGACAAGCAGGTTCGAAAAATCCAGGATGTACGCCCCGTCGGAATCTGCGGCGACAAAGGCGTTGGTATCCCGAAAAGAGAACGCCCGCGGACGGCTGTTTACGTCCCAGATGCGCTGGGTCACAACGACAGGATCCATGACATCTCCAAGATCAACCACCGAAACTGCCGCCGTGCTGCTACCCGACCGTTGCAGCAGGATCGCCTTGTCACCGCTCATGGCCACGTCTTCGGTCTGAATGTCTCGTTCCACTTCACCCAGCCAGAT
>RZZM01000094.1 GCA_009929845.1 Spartobacteria bacterium | reverse complement strand
TTTTCTGTGAATGAATCGGGCGGTTCCATCCGCATCATTTTTGCTCCCGGAGGGAGCGGCGCGCAGTCTGTGTGGAAGGGATCGGGTGCGGACTCCCTGTGGAGCACCGCGGAGAACTGGGTGGGGGATGTGGTGCCGCCGGCAGAGAGCAATGTGACGTTTTATACGGGCATTGGCTCTGGAACCAATATCTACCTCAATGGCGAGCGCACGGTGGCGGGGCTGATCTTTAATGACAGCGCGGACACGGCGCTGAACATCCGCAGCAATGCGCTGACGATTAACGACCAGGGCATCTCAATGGACTCGGGGGCGGCGGGGGCGCATCGGATTTATTCGGATGTGTACGCCAATGAGGAGCAGGCGTGGATGAATGCGTCCACGCAGACCCTCACATTGTATGGGGGCATCCATGGCACCAATCCGTTGCGGAAGACGGGGTCGGGCACGATTTATATGGGGAGCACGAACATTCGTTCTAGCGGCGGCCTTTGGATTGATGAGGGTGCCCTCTACATGAACATGGGGGGCGGCTATGTTACGAGGACTAATCAGAACATCTACATCGGGACCAATGCGGCGTGGTGGGTGCAGTCGGCGAACAACTTCAATAACATTGCCACGGCGCATGTATTTAGCGCGGGGTCGCCGGCCAATCCGGCGGTGCGGATGGTTTCAAGCGCGTCGTGGTCGCGCTGGCCGCATGCCACGATTCAGCACACGGATATGTACTTCAAGGTAGAGAGTACAGGGGGAGCTTACGGCACTGCGCCGGCACGTTTCCATTTGCATGGGCATACGCTGTACTTCAACGCGGTCGGATATCTGGATATGGAAGGCTCTGGAATGATCACTGGTGGAAGCAAGCTGGATGGGGATGGCGCGATCTACAAGACGGGCTCGGGTCGATTTCAGATTGCGGGGTACACCACGCTGACGGGCAGTGTGCATGTGGTGGAGGGTGATTTCAGACTCGTGGATTCCACGGCCCTCCCGCGGGGGGGGACGTTATACCTTGAAGATGGGGTGGCGTTCAGCAGAAGGTCCAGTGGCGGCATGCTGAATAACAACAAGGCGATGTGCATTCGCGGCAATGTTACCATGGGTTCTGGATCATGGGGGGTATATTCGTACAGGTCGGTGGATATGGACGGGGGGCTGCGTGCGCTGTCGTTTCCGCTCTCGTCCGGCTCTGCCAATTTCTATGGAAGCATCACCAACGGCGGACTGGCGCAAAATGGCCCGCGCGATCTTTACTTGTATGGAACCAACACGTATGCCCTGGGCACGGAGGTGCGCACGGGCGCTTTGTATGTGACCAGTTACTCCCTGCCGGGCGATGCGCAGGTCTATTCAAATGCGTCACTGGTCTTTATGCAATCGCAGACGGGGATATGTGCGGGTGTATTGAGTGGGGCGGGAACGTTGTGGAAGACCAACACCGGCGCGCTGATGCTGACGGCCTCAAGCACCCTGACCGGACAGACGACGGTGGGGGAGGGCACGCTCATTCAGAACGGAACCAACACGGCCTCACCGGTGTGGGTGCTGACGAATGGCGTGCTGGCAGGGGCGGGGCAGATCGGCGAATTGAGCCTACTGGGCGGCGTGGCGGGGCCGGGCACAAACGTGATGGGGATTGGACGCCTGCAGGTCAGCGGTTTGTCGCTGAGCAATGGGGCGGCACTGCGGATACAGTTGGGGGATTTTGACAACACCAGCGACCGGGATTATTTCCAGAACAGCGGGTCCGTCACGCTGGGCGGGGAGGCCAGGGTTTGTGTGGACAGCGGTCTGCTGTCGAATTGGGACAACACCCAGGACCGCAGTTGGACGATTATAGCGGGCGGGGTGGCTTCCTCGGCGGGGTTTGTGGTGGATTCGGTGACGCATTGGTCGGAGGGGAGTTATCCGAAGAACGGGGGCTATTTCAAGGTGCGGGCCAGCGGGGGAAATCTGATGCTGGATTTCCACTCGGGCGCGCCGGGCATGATTGTGCTGGGCACGAATATGGGAGTCATCGCCAATGGCGATTTGGCACCCACTACCGTGGATGGAACGGATTTTGGCGTGGTGTCGTTGAGGGGCAGTGTGCGGGATCACACGTTTGTCATCACCAACAATGGTGGCGGGGTGTTGCGGCTGACCAACGGGATGGTGGTGGGCGGAACGCATGCCACGAATTTTATCGTGCTGGAGCAACCCGAGCCCTATGTGGGGTTAAATCTTATCTCCTCCAACCCTGATTTTGAGCAGGGGGGGGCGGACTGGAATACCTGGGGCAGCGAGTATGAGTATCGTGGCGAGTATTGGGGGATGACGCCCCGCCGGGGCACCAATATGCTGACGATGTGGAACGGGGCCGGGGTTTGGCGGGACTTGCCGGTGAGCGTTGGGGAGACCTATGTGTTTTCGGTTTGGGTGGCGTCACCGCCGGTGGATGGGCTGGATGGGGGGCGCTTCGGGGAGATTAAGTGGGAATGGTATGCCAGTGATGGAAGCACGCAGGTGGGGGCCGTGACGAATACGGTGGCGACCAATGGGGCGGGGAGCATTACCATACCCGCCGGGCAGTGGGTGAACATTACCACCAATGTGACGGCTCCCGGTGGGGCGGCGTATGGGCGCCCGGTGTTGAGCGTGGGGGAATCCGGGGGCAGTAGCGGTCGGGTGATTTTCGACAATGTGCAGGCGCTCAATCTCCTGGGCGGAGATGGAACCACGAGTTTCAAGATTCGGTTTGACCCCTCCCAAGAGGGCGCGCATTCCGCGCTGGTGTACATCACCAACAATGTCTCGGGCGGGTCGCCCTACACGTTTGCCCTCAATGGGACTGGTGTGTGGTCCATCATTTATGATGGCTTCGGCAATAGCGGGCGCCTGTACAACCAGGGCGGGGGCACGGAATGGGGGACCAATTTGTGGGCGTGCGCCAATGATGACTACCATGTGTATGACAGCGGAAGCATGCCCTCGAACTCCTGGAGTTATGCGCGGGTCACCGGCAACAAGATCAAACTTGATGCGACAGCGAACGGGTCCATTCGCTACGCCTCGCGGAAGTTCGAAGTGCCCATCACAACTGGCGTCGTATATTTTTCGTGGATACAGAACTTTGACCACGCGGGCGGCGCGAACCGGAGTTATGCGGGGTTGTATTTGATGTCGAATGACGTAGAAATGGCCTTTGCGGGCAAGGCGCCGGGGACCACGGTGGCCGGGTTGTACTGGGCGGGAAGCGCGCCGGACACCAATTCCTTGCACGAGGTGCTCAATGGGGTGGGCAACGATTATGTGTTTGTGGGGCGCTATGACTTTTCCAGCCGGGCGCTCTGCCTGAATGTGTATGGTCCCGACGAGGTGATCGCCGAGGAGCCCAAGGGGTATTGGGATGTCACCAATACGCTGGCCGCCGGGCATATCCAGACGATCACGGGCATCCGGCTCAAGGGCGGTATTGACAGCGACCCCATCAATAACATTGGGAATGTATACTTCGATGAGGTGCGCGTGGGCTTCAGTTGGATGTCGGTGGCCCGCCGCTATGGGGAGTCGCACGCCGAGCAGTTGAACGACGGGCCCCATGCAAAGCTGATTTATGTGGGCACCAATTACACGGTGGGCGCCACCAATAATCTGGTGATCACGGATGGGGAGGTGGCCAACACAAGCGATCCGCTCGATTTCGCCGTGCTGTGGTATAACGACTATGGCGTGTTCATGACCAACAACAACGGGAGCTACAACATTGGATCGCGCGAGGGGCGGGTCAACCCGAATTGGGATCCGGTGACGCGCGCGGGCTCGGGCGAGGAAACTCAGCTTGGCCTGGACCGATTCTTCACCAATTTCGTGGGGTACAACGGGGCGTTGGCGGTGACGACCTACGTGCATAGCGCTTTCAGCATCACCAATTCCTCCTGGGATGACACGTATTACATCACCGCCAGCGCGGAAACAGATCCCCAGACGGCGGATACCGGCGGGACCTTCGCCTCGCCCAACGGGGCCAACGATATTCCCTTCAGGCGCGCCATCACCGTCAACAGCAACCTGGAGTTCTCCGTGGTGGATGACGACACTGCCCCGCCCATCATGCATGAGATTGTCTATACCAATCAATTCCTGCCGGATCCTGGGCTGGAGGCCAGCAATACGTATTGGGGAACCTCTGGCCAGCCGTACGCAACCTATATAGGAACAAATGCGGCGGAGACGGGCTTACTCGGCGCGCACCTGCGCCCGATCAGCGTCGGCTGGCACAGCCAACTGTATACATATAATGCAAGCACCCTGTATGGGTTCCCATTGCCCGTCCCGTTCTCTTCCAGGCTTGTTCTGTTCGCGTCGCTCAAGAAGTCCCCAGGGCTGGTGGAGTCCGTGCCCGGTAATGGGCGGGTGGAACTGCGTTTATATACGTACAACGCATCTGGCGCGGTATTATCTACCCATGTAACCAACCTGTTCAGCTCGTTGACAACAAATTGGCAACAGCACGTCTTTTTTATAGATTGTCCGGGCAATGTCGTGACAGGAAGATTCTCGGTCTATGTTTTCGGATGCACCGATCAGGTGATCGGAAACTACGGCACGGTCTATGCGGATAATCTTGGACTGGATTTCGCGGATAATTATCATCCGGCGCTGGGGGTGTCTTTGGGGGCGCAGGCAATTATCCCGGACTTTTCGCCGGTGCGCAACTACACCATTACGGATCGCGATTTGGCGCGGGTGACGGTGTCTGATCCCATGCGGCTTTGCTTCTGGGCGTGGGACACCAGCTCCGTGGCGCATGCGGCGGGTGGGTACATCAGCAACGTCATGTCCGTGAGTGTGGGGAATTTCACCACCAACAACACGGCCCAATTTGCCGCGGCGGAGTCTTCGGCAACCATGACCGGGCTGGCCGCCAGCAACGTGTGGACATTCACATCCGTGCCCATCAATCAGATCGAGGACATGTTCCAGGCGGTAACCAATGAGGTCCGGGCTGATTTGTGGGATGCCGATAATGACCGATCGGGTGACCAGATGGGAATGACCAATGTCCTTTTCGGCAATCTCGTTGTTCATGACAATGATGTGGAACCGCCCGGGTTCCTCTCCTCCAACCTGCTGGTGAATGGCGCCTTCGAGGGAGGGCTGGGGTCCTGGACCTATAACAGCCCCGCTTATACAATCATCACCAATGACAATCCGAAGGAAGGATATAACTGCGTGGCCATTAAGTCGGATGATACCTTTGAGTCTGTGTGGCAGGGCGTTTCCGCGACGAGCCATGTGGTGTATGGCATGAGCCTCTGGTGCCGGATGCCGGAGCCTCGCCCGACCAACGCCAATTTATACATGAAGCTGGAGGCCTATAATTCGAGCACGTTGATCGGCACTAATCAGGTGGATATTACATCGGGTGTTTCATCGAATTGGGCTAGTTTTACGCATTCAATTTTCGCGCCCAGCAACACCACTAGCATTCGCGCGGTTTTTGGCTTTGCCGGAAACACGACCACGCCCCGGGAAAGCTTCACCAGTTACTGGGACAATGCCTCCCTTTCTGTGGGCAGTGAACCTCTTATGTTGTTCCTGGGAACCAGCAACATCACGCAATATGGGAGTTCTTCCTGGACATTGTCGGGCGGGCAGAGTTACTTGCAGAGTGGCGCGGTGTGGACCAACGCCCGGTATCGGCTGAGCGATGAGCAACTGAATTCCGCCAGCGTGTCCAGTCCCCTGCAGTTCCATGTGGGCGTCTATGATTATGGTTCGGGCCTTTGGGCGGGCTCGGCGGTTCCGGCGCGCACGATGACACTGAGCATTGAGAATTGGTTGACGGACAATTTTACGGACTTCGATCAGGATTACAGCACTCCGCGGGCGCTCACGCATCTGCCCTCCACGTCGGTCTGGTCGTTCGCGTCGGTTGCGGGCGCCACCATCACGGCTCTGTTGGATCTGACCAACCGGATATCGATGTATGCATCGGATGCGGACAACGACCGCATCAGCCAGGACTGGCTGGTGGCCAGCAATTCCCAGATTGGCTATCTGGAGGTGTACGACGACGATGTGGAGTCGCCGGTGTTCGTGACTGGTGTGGTGAGCCTGATCGAGGGAGATTTCGAGAACTATGCCCTGGCCACCAACATCTGGACGGTGGAGGGCGTGAATTCAGACATCGTCACTAATTCGGATGCGGCCTCCGGGACCAATTACGTTCGTATTTGGAATAATGGTGGACGATATCGGTATGCAATGCAACATGTCGGCGTCGTGCCTGGCGCGGGATACCGGCAGGTGTACAGTGCGCGGCACACGGGTTCCGCAATCTGGGATTCGGGTGTCAAGGTGCTGTTTTTTGACGCGGAAGGGACTCAGGTTGGATATGGAGGAGGCAACCGGTACGGCGAGATCACCACCTCCTGGCAGGCCTTCACGAATCATATGACGGCGCCGGTCAATGCCGCGTACGCATGCGTTATGCCCTACATGTCCAATGCCTGGGGGAATGCCTGGGTGCATTACGACAACCTCTCTTTTGTATGCACCAACGTGAACAACTGGCCGGCCAAAGTGGAGATTGGCTCGCAGAAATACTATGGAGCGACCGGCGATTCCAGCGAGCTGATCGAGGTGCTGGATGGAACGCTCGCCGGGGTCAGCGGCGCCAATCTTTTCAAGGTGCGGGTGGACGCCTATGACGAGTACAGCGGTCTTCAGCGCTCAATCGCCGGCAACGCCTCCACGCAGATGAATCTCAGCCTTGGCGCGCTGGCGGTCAACAACATCGTCAACTACGATGCCTCCTTGAGCTCCATCAGCTCGACATCCCTGGGTTCACAAAGCTATTGGTCGTGGGATGCCATCTCCAGTGATCAGATCGAGGATTTGTATGCCGCGGAAAGCAATGCCATGGAGGTGGTGCTGTGGGATGCGGACATGGACCGCACGAGCGACCAGTTGGGTGGCTCCAATTATCTGATGGGCTGGCTCCGGGTGCTGGATGACGACACCAACCACCCGGTCTTCCACGGTTATTCCCTGGAGGGCGCGCCGGTTAACCGGACCAACCTCCAGGCGGGGGATATCGCCATCATCGGGTATCAGGCGCAGGACACGGACCGGTTCGCATTTGCCGCTCTGGTGGATATTCCTGAGTTCACCCAGATCACGTTTACGGATAGCGGATGGAGCGGCGCGCCCACTGATGCCTTCAATGGCGGCGAAGGTTCGTTGCTCTGGACATCGCCGACCGGCGGCATTTTTTCGGGTGTCGTCGTCGAGTTCACCAACATGTCCACGGCATCTCCGTATGTATCCACAGGGACGGTGGCCAAGTCCGGATCGTGGAACCTGGGGGCCACCGACAGTATTTTGGCGTATCAAGGGGAATTCGCGGATCCCCGTTTCATATATGGGGTGCTGTGGAATGGCGCCTGGGGCGGCGCGGAGTCCGATTTGCCTTCCCATTTGACCAACGGCATTACGGCGCTGTACTTTCCAGGCGCCGCCGCCAACGGGTACTATGGATCGCCCCTTGATATGTTTGACTTCAAGTCGGTGATCCTGACGAACATCAGCACGCAGACGACCTGGACCGTCAGCGGAAGCGCGCAATCCTGGCCGGCCCGGAGTTTCCTGGTCGCTAATTTGAGCGACAGCGAGGCCGCCACCGGGTTCTCCATCACGGGCCTGGCGCAGGACGTCATCAGCGGGATTTATGGGACGGGCGCGGGGGCGCTGGCGCCGACCGTGACGATTTACAACACCTCCGGCGATGTGGTGGGCGGGGGGTATTTCACCGGGGCCGCCAATGGCGATGGCCAGGGTACCTGGGCCAGCCAGAGTGCGGCGGACCTGACCATCTCGCCCATCACCGCCGGGGAGGTGTATACGGCGAGGGTGGTGGTGGTGGATTATGACACTGACCGCTCGGTGGCCGGTGTGAATGTGGACGCGCTGACGCTCACCCAGGATATCCGGATCATCATTTATGACAATGATGCGGAGCCGGCCAAGGTTAGCAATCTGGTGGTGATGGTGGATGGGGTGGTGGCGCCCATCCACGGCGGCGCTGGCACCAGCAATGTGATTTATCAGGTGACCGACGGCGATTTGCTCAACGCGGGAACGGCCCCCATCAGCCTTAGTTTTGAGGTGTACGACACGTACAGCGGCATCCCGCGCAACACGGTGGGCCCGCATACCAATATGAATGTTTCCGTGGAGGCTTTGACCACGCTGAATGTGTCGAACTACAGCGCGTCACGAAGCACGCTCAACACCAAGACCATTGGCTCCACCAGCGTGTGGGTCTGGGCCGAGAATATGAGCCCGGTGGCGGTGAGCAACCTCTATGGCGAGGACTGGGTCACTGGGCCTGCCAGCAAGGCGAACACCACCGGCGCCTTGCGCATGGTGCGCGCCAATGTTCCCGACGCCGACGATGACCGCCCTGGCGACATGATCTGGCGAAGCAACGTGCAGTTTGGCGTGATGCATGTGATCGATGATGATATCAACAGCCCGGTCTTTGGCCAGTCGCCGCCCGGCAACCTCCTCCGGAACCCGGACTTTGAAGAGGGCTCGGTGCGGGATGTGTATGGCGCGAGGCATTGGCATTGGGATGATCCGGATCGGCATGGCAGTCGCTGGGGAAGCGCAAATTGGCAGGGGTGGGGCGGCCGCTCGGGCGGGGCGGATACCAACATCGCCGCGATTTCTGGAACCGAGTATAATGGGGACACGCATGGCGGATGGTGGCAGGATGTGCCTGCCACGCCGCTCCAAACGTATGAGGCGGGCGCGTGGTTCTGGAGCGATGCAGGGACTTTCGCCCCGATATTCACCGCCAGCTATTGCGAGGTGAAAATCGAGTTCTTTAATGTGTCCGGGGGCCTGCTGAACGCGCAAACCAATCATTTCTCCGCGCCGGGCGAGACGTGGGTCTTGCACTCGGTGACGGGGGTCGCGCCCGCTGCCGCCGCTCGCGTCCGCGCGGTGTTTGCCGCCGTGAATACGAGCGCCGGCGGCGCCCTGCGCCTGGACGATGCCTGGATGGAGGCCCGCTCCGTCACCAATCTGGCCATGGATATCAGTATCGGATCCCAGACAGCGGAAGTTTCCACCGAAAACAGTTTCTATGGCACGGGGACTGGCACCAACGCATTGTTCATGCTGACGGATGGCGACCTGGCCCGGATTGGTCCAGCGAACCCGCTGACCTTCCGATTCAATGTCTGTGACCCCGAAAGCGGCGTGGCGCGGAGCGCGTTGACGGAGGAGCTGAACTTTGATATTGGCGGCATCGGCGCTTTACAGAATATCTACAGTACCTATGCCGCCGATCGCAGTACGGCGGATGCGACGTCCCTGTCTTCCTCCAGCTTGTTTGTCCATGTCAACAACTTCACCGTGGGCGGGTATCACAACGGGACGCATTTCGCTGAGACAGGCGAGGTGTATCACATCATGGACGCCGGGACTAACCGGGTGACGGTTTCCGCGCCCAATGCCGATGAGGACCGGGGCCTGGTGGACCGGGAATGGAGCATTGATTGGATCAGCGGAGGCCTGGTGGTCACCGATGACGATACCGAGGGGCCCTTCGCCACCCTGCTCTATGTGGGCAGTAATTACACGGGTACGGTCGGCATCAATGAGCTGACGGATGAAGAGTTCCTCAACCGGGCCGACTTCGCGTTCCTGCTGGAAGACAAGTCTGGGCTCTTTGTCACCAACAACAGCGGGGTGAACACCAATGTCTGGGGCAATTCCGGCAACGTGAATGTCAATGTGGACTTCCGCAATCCGGAGGGGGCGCAGTTGTTCGAGAATCTGGTGGTGACCAACCTCTTTGCTCCGAACGGCAATGGCAGTTTCGCGGTGACGGGGGTAGTGTTCCAGGCCAATGATATCGGCATCACGGTGGCCAACAACATGACCGGTATGTGGGCCCTGACTGTCAGCTCCCAGGACATGGACAACGACCGGGGCACGGTACTGCATAATGATGGCGAGGTGAACCTGGACCGGGCGGTCTCCATCGACCAGCCTCTCTCCTTTCTCGTGGTGGATGATGACCAGGTGGCGCCGACCGTGACCGTGGTTCACGTTGTGGGTACCGGTGGCGCGCTGGACCAGTATGACCGGCTGATCTACTTTGACTTCGGAGGGGAAACGCTGGAGACCAATGCCGCCTATGTGTCGGACCGGCTGGAATGCGGCCCGGTGCGCTTGTTCGCGTCGGGGGCTCCCGCCGCCATCGCGCAATATGCGGGGAATCCAGGCCAGTCTGTCCAGGGGTCGGGTGGCTTTAAGGACACCAACAAGTACTGGTCCGTGAGCGTGGTGGTGGACCCGGGGTTCACCCTGCTGGTGACAAACCTGGCGCTGGATTATCGCTCCACGGCGACGGGTCCGGACAACTGGGTGATGTGCCACGTCGCGAACAATGTGACCACGGCCATTGCCTCGGCAACAATGAACAACGACTCCGCTTGGCGGACCAATGTGGCCGCGGTGTCCATGGCCGCTGTCACGGGAAGCAACGAGTTCTGGATTGCGGGCGGTGCAGCGGGTACAGGCGGTGGCACCTGGGCGATTGACAACCTGGCGTTCCTGGGCCATCTGCAGTCCCAGCCAGGGGCGGGGTTCGTCTCCGACTATGATGTGGCCAATGGGCTGTGGACCATCACGGGCCTGGTGCAGGATGTCCACAGCGGCGTCTATGCGCTGGGCGACCCGTTGGGGCCCCGGTACAGCATCTTCACGCCGACGGGCGCGCAACTGGTCACGAACAAGGACTTTACCACGGGCCCCGCCGTCAATGGACAGGGCACGACGGCCATCGCGCTGGCCGATGCCATGCCGGCGCTCCCGTATGATGGCATTACGCTGGGGACCTACACCGGTTACCTGTATGTCAGCGATTATGATGTGGACCGGATTGACGATTCCCTTTCGATCACGCAACGATTTGTGTTCACGGTGGTGGATGACGATGACGAAGCGCCCTGGGCCGGGAGCATCTTCCAGGGAATGACGGATAAGTCCAGCGTGGCGCATTTGCATGGCTCGATGGTGGTGTTCAATGGCGCCAATCTAACCTCGGCGGCGGGAAGCCGAAGCAACCGCACCTGGTATGTGACGGACCGCATGATGGTCAATGCCGCCACCACCAATGTGGACCTGCACTTCAATCTCTTCGACCCAAGCGGCTATTATGTGAGTTCGATCGCGGGCGGGTCGAACCTGACGGTGAGCATTGATAACCTGCTGACCAATAATTCCGACCGGTTTAACGCGGCTCGAAGCACGGCCAACAATGTCAATAACCCGGCGGCCACCAGCGTATGGTCTTTCACCAGCTTTAGCGATGCCGAAATGCTGGCCCTGATGGAGACCACCAGCCGAGTGACGGTCAGCGCCACCGACATGGACAACGACCGGGAGGATGACCGGCAGGCGTTCTCGAACAAGTTTATGGGCAATATCCTGTGGCGCGACAACGATGCCGGGGCGCCGCGCCTGCAGACGCACAATGACTTTGGAAGCAATGCCCTGCACGTGACGCTTGGACTGACGCCCGGCAATACCCATAGCTTCGACACGTACCTGGTCAATGCGGGGGGCGGGGCCTATACGGATTCCCAGTCCCGTGCGTGGAGCAGTGACGCTGGCTTTTTTAATACGGGCAATGCCAATTCGACGGCTTCCGCCATCGCCGGAACGGATATGCAGGCCTTGTATCAGAGCGAACGTTGGGATGGCGGGGAAAGCCCGGAGATGCTCTTCTCCTTCCCGGTGGAGCCGGGAGACTATAGGGTCCGCCTTCATTTTGCGGAAATTTATTCAGGCGCCAGTTCGGTGGGCGACCGGGTGTTTGATGTGAAGCTGAACGGACAGACTGTGCTGACGGATTATGACATCGTGGCGGATGTGGGGTACCTGCATGCAGCGGTGCAGGAATTTATTGTCGAAGCCACCAGCTCCGTGCTGACGGTGGAATTCATTCACAAGGTGGAAAACCCCAAGGTTTCCGCCATCGAGGTCCTTAAACTCAAAGATCTGTGGGAGTCCGATGACACACCGGGCGACAGCGCCAGCCAGGTGTATCGGATATCGGACGCCCAGCTTGCCTCCGTGTCGGCGACCAACCAGTTGATTTTCCGGTTCCACGCATTTGACATCGGGGATGACAATATCACAGGCCTTCTGCGCGCCAACACCTTCACAACGGTGGAGAATGGGCGCACGCTGACCAACACGCACATCAGCGTGGGGCCGGTCATCCAGAGCAATGCCGCCAATTACCGGGTCGATTGGAGTTCCTCCATCGGATCCACCCGCATCGCGGCGCACTTCCCAACGAGTGTCTGGGCGTTCACATCGTTTGCCTACGACAAGGTGGGCGAGTTCCTGCCTTCCGGCGCGGAAACCACCAATCCGATCATCCTGCATGCCTATGACGCCGACAACGACCGCAATTTCGACCAGGCCAGCACCAATATCCAGGCGGGCAACCTCGTGGTCTATGATGATGACGCGGAGCCTCCCGTTGCACGGGATCTATTGTTGAACTATGGGGAGCAAGTCACCGATGAGCAAATTCGTTTTGGCTTCTTTGAAATTGCATTGACACTGGAGGATGCCAGTGGAATCGGAACCAATAACGCCGATGGAAACTGGGCGCCCTTGTTCAATCTTATTAACCCTGAGGGGGAAGTGATAAAGAGCAATTTCCAAGCGAAAAATATGACCAGCCTGGTAGAGAATTTTTCATGGCGGGTAACTACAGATTATAATCATAGTTCGGTGGATTATGACGATGTGGTGACGGGCGTTTATGCCATAACATGGTCCGCGCACGACCTGGACGATGACCGGCCCAATGACCGAATGGAAGCGATGAGCAGCACCAGTATTGTCGGCATGACCAACACGTTTCTGGTCATTGATGATGATGTGATCCCGCCAACCGCCATCTCCAATGTTGTTGTGCAACCCGCCTCGTGGACAAACAAAAATTATTTTATGCTCACGTATGAGGGCGCCGATGATGTGTCAGGCATTTATGAGTTCAGAAGTTTGGCGGGTGCCGCGGAACCAACCTCCGTGACAGATGGCGAAGTCCTTCCGCGAATCGATGTGGCGACGAACTATATGGTGCAAACGGGCCTGTGGTCCGCGGTCTCCAACGCAAGTTTTGAGCTTGGCTATAATGGGTTGGAAATTGCAAGACATCCGGCCCCCAAGACCTTTGGCTGGTACAATTGGTCCAGCTCAGAGGGCGGCTACGCGCATATTGTTAACGAGGTGCCCGCTCAGGACGGCTCCAACGTTCTTCGGTTGGCGATTGATGAGGGCTTAAACGCTGTGGGGCAGGGGCGTTTTGCCCTCGCGATGTTAAGCGACAAGGTTAAAATCAACAACACAAAAAAGCAGAAGCCATATGTGGAGCTCAGGGCGCATGTCCTCTGCGATCTGTCGCACCCCGGTGTGTGGGGGCACAAAGCAGCCGTTTCAATGGCTTTGACCGCGTATGATGAAGGAGGGAGCTCCATTTATTGGGATGCTCCCCCTGATCCGCCGGAATGGACGGGCCTGCAGGCTTCCACATGGACGCAGTTGGTGATTTTTGTGACCAATGCGCCGGCCGAGACGGAGTGGATTGGATTTAGGTTACTTCTGGCCGCCGGCGTATCCCAGGTTCCCGCCACCTGTTATTGGGATAACTTGAGTTATGAAGTGTCCTTCCGGGATGGGGGAGTGTTGTTTACCAACGCGCCATTGGGCGTCACAACGAATTGGCTTTTCGCGGTGGACGATGACGATGACCGGGCCAATGACCGCCTGAAAAGCGCCAACACGAATTTCGTTTTCATGTTCGATGATGTGCCGCCGCCCCAGATCGTCAATATCGTGGGAGACGATGGGCCGGATGAGACCTCCGAGGTTGAATTGCGCTGGGACCCCAGCCCCAATGCCGGCGGAGTGAACCTGTCACCATGGCGGAGTTATCGTGTGTACTATACCGAGGAGGCGCGCGATGCCACCACCAATGATCCGTACTTTGCGGCGCACAATAGCGGCCATACCATCCTGGACAGCATGACCACGGATAGTGTGATCCTGTCCAACTTTATCTTCGGCCTGGAATATACCTTTGCCGTCGCCGGTGAAGATACGGCGGGCAATATCAGCATGCTTTCGTCCTCGGTGGTACACTACTTCTCCGGCTTCTTTATGACCCAGGGGGTCGAGCACGCGACGGGAGGCCAGGTCGGATGGACCGCCCACGACAACGAAGGCGTAGTGGACCGTCCCTATGATGTGATCTACCAGGACGCCTATCACTTCACCGAGATTACGACAAGCCGATGGGAAAAGATGGCTACGGTGACCAACAGTTACCTGGTAGATAATACGGTCGGTGCCCTGCCGTCCGGTTCCATGCGCCTCTATCGCGCAGCGCAGGTGAATCGCTGGCAGACCAACCGGAGCCCACGTATTGCCAGCGCCGAGATATACGGCATGAAGAAACGGACCCTGTATCCGGGGCAGAACTGGATTCAAATGCCGTTTGTGCCCGATACCGCCACGGTCTCATTTGTCTTCGGCATGGATCTCCCCGGCGGCGTTAGCGGCATGGACCCCAACTCAACCCATGTTTCCTGGTATGAACGTACCGCGGACAAGTATGCCACCAATGAAGTCTTTATGTGTAGCGATGGACATTGGTACTACATCAGGGGCGGAACCGGCGTGGCCGACAACAAGCTTATGCCGCTGCACGAGGGTATCCTGGTCGTGATCCCAACCAACAGCACGGCTCAGGAGTTGCTGTTGATCGGCAAAGTGCCCACTAATTCGCCCCAACGGGAACAATCCGTCAAGGCCAATGCCTATAACTTTGTCGGCTACAATATGCCGCGCTATACGCACCCGGCGCAGTTACAGCTTGACACGGCCGGCTTCCGAGCCAGTGCCCTGCCTTTCCCCTGGCCGGGAATGACCGATACAATCATCATTTGGAATAGCGCGTCCCAAAGCTGGCGTGAAATTTGGAAGGACAACAGCGGGAAATGGCGCTATACCTTCCCGTCGCCGTCTTTCCCGCTGGTGCCCACCAACGCGATTGCTCCCGATAACGCGCTGCTGATCAATACCATCGGCTCCACCGTGGATATTGAGTGGGAGAATCCGCCGCTTTACCCGGACCCCACCAGGGAAATGAACCCGTAGCTAGTACCTGGTTAGGTAGTAGGTGGTTAGGTCGTAGGTTTGTGGGATGGGCGATCAAGAGAGTGCGATCAGGATCGGCGAGTTAAAGAGCCCGATTAGGATCGGCGAAGGAGACGCCTTGGCCGTATGTTGTTTAGACTTCAGCCTGCCGCTCGTTGTTCAGGCTTCAGCCTGCTGCGCACGGCGAGCCGCGCACGCAACGGAAAAGTACAGAAGGCGACAAAATACTTGATAAACGGGCAAAAACGGCACAATGTTTCCCCTATGCCTGATGAGAGAAATTCTTTGTATGCCCATTTTTTATTAAACAAAAACTCGACTTCGGGTATCTATATAGTAGTGGTTACCGAATTACCTCGTAAAGGTGTGGAGAACTTTGCGTGTTGAGACGCCGCCGACAAAGAAAGCGGTTGGATGGATGGATGGTGCGTATGGAATGTA
>RZZM01000093.1 GCA_009929845.1 Spartobacteria bacterium | reverse complement strand
GCTACAATTTTAGGCGTGAAACATGCGCGGAGCGGCGATAAACCTACCACCTAAAAACCTACACCCTAACCACCTACCACCCTCCTTCATCCCGCCTCGACGCAGCGCTCCTCGACACCCACCCCATTCACGGCCTCCACCAGTTCCTGTGGCTCGAACGGTTTGTGGATGACGCGCACACAACCATGCTGATGCAACTGGTTGACCAGTTTCCGGTCCCCGTATCCGGTGACAATGATGACAGGAGGGGCCAACGGACTGTTACGCAAGCACACAAGGACATCATGGCCGTTCATGACCGGCATCTGGAAATCCATCACCAGCACATCAAACGGCGGGTCCCCGGATGTCACCTTGTCGTCCAGGCAATGCAACACTTCCTGCCCGTTACCGACCGCCGTGACCTCATGGCCGGCCTTACGCAGGATAATGGACAGCGAAAGCCGCGTATGCGGCTCATCCTCCGCCAGGAGAATTCGAAGGGAAGCAGGGTTCATCAAACAAGCTCTGCGTTGATCACGCGGGACGAAACGTGCGAACTGCCAGGCTGGCAGGAGAGTAGATATTCCTGTACAGCCCCGGTCGAGTCACTATAAGAAAAGGGGGGGTGAGGCGCGGTCCCGATTGGTGGTGGCCTTAGGCCCGGCTTCTCGGTCGCGGGGGGTGGCCGAGAAGCATCGGATGGAGAATCATCTTGCACGGATGGCCTTCGGGGGCCGCGCCTCGTGTCGTAGATGTCATTTTCCACTTTCACAGGGCACTTAATATGCAAAGACCGTGCCAACTTTTCTAAGTACTCCGTAACTCCTTTATTATTAATATGATATACTTGCATGCATAAAATATAACCCTGTTCGTAAATTATAATATAAGTTATACAAAAGGATATAAAAATGCATTGTGTAACCTCTTTTTAACCGTCTTCTTTCAAAGTATAACAAAAGTTTTCATATAACTTTTATTATTGACATAACACCGATGTAGTTTTTGCTTATTTTTTGGCGATCTTTATCCCTCGTTTCTTGACGCAACGGCCTCTGGTCATCTATCTTCACTCCGTGAAAACGCCTTTTCAGGCCAGCGTCAGGAGGCGCATGTTTGCGCTTCGAAAGAATGGATTGTTGAGTGGAAGGTTGTCTTCATGGGAGAACAACAATGAAATACACAACATTGGATGAGTGGAGACCGTCGGTAAGGACATGCCCTGGTTCAGTTGCGGGTTCGGGCCCCGCGTTCCTATTCCTTGCGCTCTGCGCCGTTGCGGGAAACATGGCCCTCAACGCGCCGGTACTGGCCAGCGATGGCAATAAAGGTCATATGCTGGACTTGGCTATGGAGGGCGGGAACCGGGCGGCCATGCCGAAACTTGAGGCATACACGTTGAATCCCTCGGGGCAAATTGGCTGGGTTGAGTATGGTCCGGACATCTGGACCAATATGGGCGCCGGGATTAATTCGGTAGTTGAGGGCTTGTGGCATGACGGCGACTATCTCTATGTGGGAGGCTGGTTCACGAATGCCGGCGGGACGGGGGCTAACTACATCGCGCAATGGGATGGCCATGCATGGTCCGCCCTGGGCGATGGCGTGGACGCCTGGGTGTACGCCGTGGCGGGCTGTGAAAGCAACCTCTATGCGGGAGGACTTTTCACGCACGCGGGCGGGGCGCCCGCCCAGGCGGTTGCGAAATGGAATGGCGCCTCCTGGACCAACCTCGGCAGTGGGATCATTCATCATATCCGGGCCATGCTGTATGACGGCACACAATTGGTTGTGGCGGGATCCATCACGAATGCCGGAGGGGGCGCGGTGACGAACGTGGCGACATGGAACGGCAGCGCCTGGTCCCCGCTGGGCGGCGGTTTGAATTCCGACGCGATGGCGCTGGCGCATGACGGCGCCAACCTTTATGCCGGCGGTTATTTTACGCGGGCAGGCAACATGGCGGCCAATCGCGTGGCCAGATGGGACGGGGTCTCCTGGACAAATCTCGGAAGTGGAATGAGTGATTCCGTCAGCGTCTTGCTGTGCGAGGATGCCGATGTCTATGCCGGGGGATTCTTCGCGACGGCGGGCGGGATGACGGTCAATCGAATCGCCAAATGGGACGGAGGCTTCTGGACCAACCTTGGCAGCGGACTTTCCGGGGTGGGGTCGGTCATGTCGCTGGCGCACGATGGAACCTGTCTGTATGCGGGCGGGCAGTTTACGAATATCGGGGGTGTGACGGCCAGCCATATCGCCAAATGGGATGGCGCGGCCTGGACGAATCTCGGCAGTGGCATGAGCGGCCACATCAAGGCTCTTGCGCATGATGGGGTCTATCTTTACGCGGGAGGGATATTCACGAATGCGGGGGGAGTAACGACGCGTGGCGTGGCCAGGTGGGGACCGTCGTATGTCCTTGGAGACAGTGGCGTGGCGCCCGGGCAAGGCTCGTGGACGGGCGGCTACACTGTAGTCATTTCCGGCTCCAACCTGTGCAACGGGAGCGATCTGGCCTACGTCACGTTATGCGACGTCTCCGCCGAGATACTGAGCCAGTCTCCGACCCAGGTCGTGGTGGTGGCCGGGGCGGCGGCCTCGGCCTCGCGTGGCGCTGTTCGAGTGGCCTCGACCAATAACGGCATGACCGAAAAGGTGAAGGCGTTCGAGTATACCAGAGAACCGCAGACGGCACTGACGTTCTTGCCGCCGAGTCCGCTGGCGTTCGGCACGACCAACGCGCTTTCCGCCACCGGCGGCTCGGGCGTTGGCGCGCTCGGGTTTACGGTCTTGAGCGGGCCGGGCACGATGGTGGACAGCGCCAACCTGGCGGTAATGTCGGGTGGCGGAACCATCGTCATCCGCGCCGCCAAGGCGTGGGATCACCAGTACTTCGAGGCGGCGGTCACCGCGACCGTCGAGGCGGCCAAGGCGGAACAAATCATTATCTTCCCGGCCATCGACGATCAGTTGACGACGAACGAGGTGGGCCTCGCGGCCTCGGCGTCTAGCGGGCTGGAGGTGACGTTCAGTATCCTGGACGGTCCTGGTTCGCTGGATGGCACGAACCTGACCTTCACTGGCGCGGGCCTCGTGACAATGGTCGCTGAACAGGTGGGGAATGCCGATTGGAATCCGGCGCCGCGGGCAACGAACATGTGTAATGTGACCAAGGCGGTCGCGGAAGTCTATTTGGAGAATCTGGAGCAGATCTATGACGGCACGGCCCGTTCGGTGAGCGCCACGACTTTGCCGGTCGGCCTGGTTGTGGAGTTCACCTATGATGGCGACGCCTCGGCGCCGACCAACGCCGAGAGCTATGCGGTCACCGGCACGGTGAACGATGCTATCTTTCAGGGGACCTCGGAAGGCGTCCTCATCGTGGATCGGGGGGAACAGGTCATTTCCGGCCTTTGGCCGACAAATGGAAGCGCCTTCCTGGCCACGGCGCAACCCAGCGTGTTGGCCACGGCCTCCAGCGGCCTGAATGTGTCGTTTGAGGTCCTGGAGGGACCGGGCGCCCTGGATGGGTCGCGACTGACCTTCACAAATGCGGGGGATGTGTATCTCGTGGCCTCCCAGTCAGGCGACACGAACTGGCGGACGGCGCCCAGCGTGACCAATCTGTTGAGGGTTTTTGTCGTTTCGCCCAGTCATGGTCCCGCGGCGGGGCATCATGCCGTCACGATTTATCATGGCGATATGGGCGCCATCACGAACGTGCGCATCGGCGGTGTGGACACCGTCATTGAAGCGTTCGATGCCGGATGGGTGCGGGTCGCCGTGACCGCGTGGGAGAAGGTGGGCGTACAGGACATTCTCATCGCGTCCGGCACGCATGGTCAAACGCTTCTGAGGCGCGGATATACCGTAAATCCCCCCGGCGTCATCCGGCAGTTCCAATACGGGCCTAACGTGTGGACCAATCTCGGGGACGGCGTGGGCGGACAAGTGCGCGCCTTGGCGCATGATGGGCGCCGCCTGTATGTGGGTGGATACTTCACCAATGTCGGCAACAAAGCGATCCGCGACCTCGCGATGTGGGATCCGGAGGTCTCCGCATGGACCAACCTCGGCCATGAGGTTGTTTCCGGTGTCACAGCCCTCACGCACGATGGCGAGCGTTTGTATGCGGGCGGGGGATTCGCTATCACAAGCAGTTCGCCGGCGCTCTGCGCGGCGGCATGGAACGGGGCGGTGTGGACCAACCTGGGCAAGGGCATCATCGGGGGCGGTCAATGGATTGAGGCCTTGAGTAGTGACGGTTCCTCGGTCTATGCGGGTGGATATTTCACGAATATCAGCGAGGTGGGCGCTCATCACCTGGCCAGATGGGACGAAGAATCAGGCGCGTGGAGCGCGCTCGGTGTCGGCATGAATTCTGCCGTAAGAACCCTGCTGAATCACGAGGACACCTTGTACGCGGGAGGCAATTTTACGCAGGCAGGCGATGTACCCGCGAATTATATCGCGCAGTGGGACGCTTCGGCCTGGAACGCGCTCCATCCAGGAATGAACGCGGTGGTGTATGCCCTCGCCCATGACGGTTCGAATCTTTACGCCGGAGGGAATTTTGAGTGGGTCGGCGGCCTCTACGCGCGGCGGGTGGCGATGTGGAACGGCGTCGCGTGGACCAATCTCGGGCTTGGGTTGAACACGACGGTCAACGCCCTGGCGTACGACGGCTCCACGTTGTATGCCGGAGGAAACTTTACCACAACGGGCGGTAACGCCGCCCGATACATTGCGAAATGGAATCCGGTCCAGGGGGCCTGGACTAATCTCGGAAGCGGAATGAACAGCAGTGTCAGCGCGTTGGCCCACGACGGGACCTACTTGTATGCCGGAGGAACCTTTACGAACGCGGGCGGGATCGCGGCCTGCCGAGTCGCCCGGTGGGGGCCGGCCTCCGTGCAGGAGACCAGCGGTATTGAGCCGGAGAGCGGCGTGAGGACCGGCGGGTATCCCATAGTCATTTCAGGCGTTTACCTCGGAGACGGCGCCGATATCACGAACGTGACTTTGTGCGGAGTGAACGCTACGATCACGAGCCAGTCCGCGACGCAGGTCGTGGTGGAAGCCGGGGTCGCCTTCGCGCCCGGGGTCGGCGACGTGCGGGTGCTTTCAACCAGCCACGGAGAAACGGTCAAGAGCAACGCCTTCGAATATACGCCGGTCCTGTTCGAGGTCACCGTCCGGTCCGCATACGGGACCACTCTTCCGCCGACCGGCGTCCATGCGGTGGCCGAGGGGAGCGTCATGACGAACCAGGTCCAGACCCCGGACACACGGGCCACAACACAATACATCGCACAGGGCTGGGTGGCCGCCGGGAACCTGGAGCCGGCGGGTGGCGCTGGCACGCAGGCGGTTGTGACCGTACATGGCGACGGCCTTCTGACGTGGCAATGGACCACAAATTATTGGCTGGAGTCCGTTGCCGGCGAACATGGAAACGTGGAGGGCGGTAATGACTGGGTGGCGTGCGGCATCGTCACGCAACTGCTGGCCGTGGCAAATCCCTATTGCTATTTTACCAACTGGACGGGAGATGCCTCGGGACAGGACAATCCCCTTGAATTGTTGATGGACGCATCGAAATCCGTGACCGCCATATTTGCGGCGATCATGACCTCGAACCAGCCGACGCCCTTGTGGTGGCTGGCGGAACATGACATCACCAATAACGTCGAAGACGCGGTGATCACGGATCATGATGGCGACGGCATCCCGACGTGGGCCGAGTGGATCATGAATACCGATCCGATGGATTCGAACTCCTGCCTGCGCATGGCCGGGTTTGTCCCTTCGGAGGAGGGTTGGACGTTGGCCTGGATGGCCGACACGGGCCGGGTCTACGATGTGGAACACGCCACGAATTTCCTATGGGGCGGATGGGCGCCCCTGCAGGACGCCACCAACCTTGTGCCCGAGGGCGGATGGATTACCCTCACCAACACCTTTGGCGAGCATCCAGAGACGCTCTATCGTCTGAAGGTGCGATTGCCATAAAAAAGTTGATGGGCACGCCCCGTCCCGGGCGGAATCCCTGCGCCAAACACCTGAAGAAAGTGGGGGAAAGCGCGGACAAGAAAATTTAGAAATTGAATGCAAGGCGCTGAGATGCTGAGAAAACGAGAAAGATGAGGAGTTTTTCTATACTTATTGCGTACTGGGGTGTATATAGGATGCTTAGTGTGATGTCATTTTTTACAACAAGAGATGATATTCGCGTAAGTAGATGTCATTAAAGGTAATAGAAAATATGTAGACAGGATGTTATTTCTATGAAAAACATGGTCCACGCCCCGCTATTTTGTGTTGTTTTGCTTGTTTTTTTGTGTTGGGGGGGGCTTGCGATGGCAAATACGCCGGATTTCATGATAGATGAGTTCGAAAACGGAAGTTTGACGGTTGGATTTCGCGGGACGGCGGGGATCGGCACGGCGCCATTCCTTTATTCATATGAAAAGGATGGGCAGTTGAGCCTGACCTACATACAGCCCGATGGCCACAGCGACCTGGCGTGGTGGGAGGGGTTATCCTGGTCCTGGAGCACGGTGGATGTTTCGGCCTATTACTATTTTCAACTGGATGTGCAGGGGATGGAGGGTGGCGAGGATGCCACGGTGGAGTTTCATTACCGGGACGTGGGCGGCACCTCGTACAAGCCGTTTATCCGGCTGAGTGACTACAAGGAAATCACCACGGAAATGCAAACCGTTAACATTCCAATTGAGGATTTTGAATCTTTTGACAAAATGCGCGCCAGCGCCGTGGCGCTGGGGTTCCGTTATGTCACCGATGGGGTGGATTCGATGCAGTTGGACAATATCGGCCTTTCTGTATACCCGACAGAATTCTTTTACACCCATGCCGCGACGGCCGCGGTGAGCAACGTGGCCGCGCTGGTCTTCAAGCCGCATTATCCGCAGGGCGCCACCCCATGCAGCGCGGTATCGGTGGTATACGCGGTTAATGGAGGTTCGGTGATTACCACGGCCGCAACGGCGGCGGGCGCGAACTGGCGCGGGACGGTCAGCAACCTGGCGCACGGGGCTACGATTGTCTACCACTTCATTCATGACTATGATGCAGGCGGCGTTACCCCCGACTATACCTATACACACAACAGTGTGATTGATCACCAAGCCCCAACCATCCCCGGGGACATGGCGGGGACGGCGGTGTCACCCACCCAGGTCGATCTCACCTGGTCAGCCGCCAGCGACAATATTGCCGTGGCGGGGTACAAGATTTATCGAAACGATGTGGAAATCGCTTCCACGGCCTCTCTTTCGTATTCCGCGATCAATCTGACCGCCGGGACCGCTTACTCGTTCTACGTGCGCGCGTTCGATGCCGCGGGCAATTACTCCGGGCTTTCCGACACCGTCAATGTCACCACACCGCAGGATGAGGAGGCTCCGACCACGCCTACCGCGCTTGCGGCGCTTGTTACGGGCCCGACCACCGTCGAACTGACCTGGCATGCCTCCACGGACAACCTGGGCGTCGAGGGCTATCGGATCATGCGCGACGGCGGTCTGCATGCGCTGAGCTATGAAACAAACTTTATGGCGAGCGGGGTGGCCGGGTCCAATCACTCATTCTGTGTGGTGGCCTATGACCGGGCCATGAACCTGTCCGCCTCCAGCACGGCGGTACAGGTCAGCATGCCTGCCGATGACCAGCCGCCCTCGGTGCCGACAGGCCTGACCGGCGAGCCGGACGGGACGTGCAACATTCTCCTCACCTGGCAGGCCTCTACCGACAATGGCCGCGTGGAGCGATACGAAGTGTTCCGGGACGGATTGCAGGTCGAACGTACGGAAGCCACCAACATCAACCTGTTCGCCCAGCCGGATACCATCTATTCATTTGCCGTGCGTGCCGTGGACAGCGTGGGCAACACCTCCGCGTTTTCATCGGTCATTTCCGTCACCTCCGCGTCTGGCGGGCTTGCGCAGAAAGGCAGTTATGCCGCCACGGTGCCGACAGGTCATTCCCTGCCGCCGTCCACTGTATATGTCACCACCAACATGGCCCCTCCGTATCCAACGGGCGATTGGTGGACCTCCCTGATGCACGTCCGTTGCAGCGGGATGCTGCCCGCCCGCCCGGTTTCGTATTATGCCAAAGGCTGGGCGCTGGAGTTCAGCTATCCCACCGCCACGGTCAGCGGGGCAAGGTACTCCGGGCCGTTTGTAAAAGAACTGGCGGTGGGGGCCACTGGCGGATCGTTTCCTTCCCAGCCAAACGGGTCGGCGCGTGTGGACGGGTACGGTGATTTTTCCGTGCGTGCGCGCATAGGAAACGACGACAGTCACCTGACCGCCACACTTACCCACGGGTCTCCATTCGCCTACATACGCTTCACAGGTTGTGATCCCTCTGTTGCCTGTCCGCTGGGGTACACGGTGATCGCCAGCAATGCCGAGGCCTCGTACCTGCTGATCCGTATTCCTTCTGCCGCCAGGACGCATTACGCCCTTTTTGCTCCGTCCGGGACCATCTGGCAGATGACCGGTCCAAACCTCATAACGCCGGTGCTGCCGGGCGGGAAGGATTTCCTTTCTGTGGCGATTCTTCCTGATCACGGACTGACCTACGACGCAACGGCCTTCGAGCTGTTACGGGGCCACGCCTATGCCTTCATCACCAATACCACGGCCAATTTCTACTATGAGCGTACCAAAGCCATGATTCACTCAACATTCAGCGCGCAAACCGAGAGTATGCAGGGGGATCAGACTACGCCCCTGCTGGGGCTCTTGCCGCACCACTGGAAAAATACGGATGCGGCAATCCTCGAGGCGCTGGACTATCAGACAGTCCTGGGCGCGTTGAAGATCACGGATGAGGGCACGTTTACGGCACGACATCGCTACAGCGGTATCGTGCCACAGTTTCCGGAACCGTTTAATCCCGCCTGGTCCCGGGACTTCTTTGCCTCGCTGGCCGAGGACATTGCCGGGGTCAACAATGGGCAGGTGGACACCTACTGGCACGGCAAGGACCTTGAGCGCCTGGCCCGGGTTATTCCCGCCCTTGACGCCGCGGGATTGAATGAACGCCGCGACATCCTGCTTACGGGCCTGCGCACATCGCTTACCAACATGTTCACGTACACCCCCGGCGAGAACAACCAGTTTTTCGCCTACAATGCGCAATGGGGGGCGTTGCACGGCTACAACGAATCCTACGGGTCCGTCGCGCTGCTCTCGGACAATCATTTCCACTACGGCATGTTTGTCTATTCGGCGGCCATACTCGGCATGTACGATCCCTTTTTTGCGTTTGAGTACCGGGAGATCGTGGACAAGATCATCCGGCAGTATAACAATCCTTCGCGCGACACATCCGGCGCCGATCCGCTCCCCTGGATGCGTTGTTTCGACCCCTGGGAAGGGCATTGCTGGGCGACCGGTCTTGGCGGAACACCCATGATTGGCGCCTCGGGCGAAGTCCTCTTCACGGGTGAAAAATCCGTCACCAGCCCTGAAGGTCCCGACGAGGAATCCTCGTCCGAATCAATGAACGCCTGGGCGGCCATGTTCCTTTGGGGGCTGGTCACCGGTAATGACGAGTTCATTGATATGGGCGCGGCGGGCTATGCCATAGAGGCCGACGCCATCCGTGAATACTGGTATGATGCCGATCAGAGCAACTACCCGGCCAATTTTACCCCCACCATGGTCAGCCGGGTCTTTGGCAGCAAGGTGGACGCCCTCACCTGGTTCAGCAGTTCCATGGATCATGTCTGGGGGATTCAGTATATCCTTACCGGACCCCACATGACCTACCAGGGTTATTTCAAGGACTATCGGATACTGGACTACAACTATTTCAAGAGCAGCTTCGGAACGGAATCGGTTTCCTCCGGATGGAAGGACATTCACTGGATGTATCGTTGCTTCTTTGAGCCTGAAACCGTCCTGGCCGAATACAGCAGCGCGGAGGCTGTCAACAGTGGCAACACGCAGGCGAATCTCTACTACTGGATTAACGCCATGATTTCACTGGGCGAAGTGAATACCTCGATCTACAGCGACCATCCGGCGCTGGTCGTACTCTCCGCGGAGTCCGCCACCAATTACATCGCCTTCAATTACGCCAATGCCCCGGTGACCGCGGGCCTGTACCGGGCCGACAATGATCTCCCGGTCGGGTCCTTTGTCCTCAACCGCACGCGTTCCCTGTGCATCCGCACAGATCAGGATGAGGACAATGATTCACTCAGTAATGGCGATGAGCTGTTGTATGGGACCGATTTGCATTCCTCCGACACCGATGGCGACGGCATGATCGATGGCGAAGAAATCTTTACCGGCATGGATCCCCTTGATGCCAGTTCGGTATTTGTTGTCGGTATCCGCCATTCCCCCGCCGAGCAACAGGCCACCTTTACCTGGCAGGGGCATCCGGACCGCCATTACCGGCTGTGCTTGTACCCATCCCTCGCCGACCTTTCCGCCGACGCCAATGCCTCCAATCTCGTACAGGATATCTCCGGAAGCGGGTGGATGGAGCAGTCCGTCACCCTTCCCCCATTATGGAGCAACGGATTCCTGCGGCTTCATGCCTATTAAGGGTTATGCTCCGCCGGGTGGATACCGCAAAGGACATTTACAATTTGGCGTCCGTTACGGACAAGATTGTAATCATGCTGAACGGCCTGATTGGGATTACCTGGACAGGAGAAGACGTGGCGGGTTTTTATGAAGCGCTCGGCGGTATTCGCCGGCACCAGCGCATCCCGAACCGCACACAGGTTGGGGAACGTGTCGCTGTCACATGATTCATTTTCGACCATACACCAGACATTCATCTGGTCAAAAATAAGCCGTTGGTTGTATTGACACTTGTTTCGCTGTGTTCGCCTGCGCGCCATATTAAACGACGGGAGGGCAATCATCATGAGCAACCCCATAATGGCCACGACGATCATTATTTCCACCAGTGTGAATCCATCCTTTTCATTCAAACATTTAGCTCTCATCATAACCTGCCTCGGTCAGCACCAACAGATGTATAGAGCATTTAGCTTGCCAGCCCCCATTTTCAGCAAATCATGAAAGCACGCCAAATCAGAAAACACATAAAAACCTAAGAATTTTCCAAAAAAGGAAGAGGTCAGGCAGAAAAGCACGAATTGTCATATGCTAAAAAAGCAAAATATGAGAATATTGCTGTTTTACAGCGGGTTATGCGACATGGGCGATTTTTTCACGCATTTTCTTTTGGCGAATGGTATTGAACTCGCTAGCCGCGTTTTCCGGTTTTGGCGCCTCGAGGGTATGAGCCGGGGCGTAAATCCGTTTGTGCTCATCGATACCAAACAGGCGGAAGTGCCCGGTTTGGTGGATGGGCGTATGGTATTGGGACCCGTCTTTGGGCAGTTCGTGGGCATACATTTCGCGGTACTGTTCGTAGGATAATTCGCGCTGGCCATCCAGGATGGCCTGGTGGACATCTTTTTTGGTATGTTGGCGGTATCCCTCAAGCACATATCCACCGAAAAACATGCCTACACACCCCGAACCGTAACTGAACATGCCCACGGTGTCCCCGGTAATATCCGGGCCATCTTCGAGCAAAGAGGCCAGTCCGACGTAGAGGGAGGCGGCATAAAGGTTGCCCGTAAGGCGGTTGTAGCGGAGCGACGGCGCGATCTGTTGGGCCAATTCCTCTTCGGAAAACGACTGTTCCCCCGCGTATTTTGCGAGGTGCCGGTGCGCCTTCTCCGCCATTTTCGTGAAAGGCATATGATAGCAAAAGTGGTCAAAATAGTCAAAATCACGTCCGGTTTCGCGCACATACTGGTTCCAGCACTCCGCCAGGGCCTTCAAATAGACTTTTATGGAGTATTTTCCGTCCACCAGGGCCTCATCCATGTAATTTGGACGCCAGAAATCCATGACATCATCGGTATAGGAGCCGTTTTCGGGTTCCAGGGCGACGAGTTTGGGGTCCGCGGAGATGACCATAGCGACCGCCCCGGCCCCCTGGGTCGGCTCTCCGGGGGTGCCAAAGCCGTAGCGCGCGACATCCGCGGCGATCAGCAGGACTTTTTTCTTGGGTTGTACACGTGCCATGGACAGCGCCATCAGCAGGCCGGCGGTGCCGCTGCAGCATGCCTGTTTGATTTCAAACGACTTGCAGGTGGAGGGCAGGCCGAGTAATCCGTGGACATAAACGGCGGCGGATTTAGACTGGTCGATGCCCGACTCGGTTGCGAACATGACGGTATCGATGGTCGCTGGATTGATGTTTTTCATGGCCTCGCGCGCCGCGTTCGCGCCCATGGTCACAATATCTTCATCCGGCGGAAGAATCGCCATGCGTTGCTGCCCCAGCCCGGTGTAGAATTTGTTATGGTCCAACCCCCGCTGTTCAGCCAGCGTCTTCAGGTCCATATAGTAATGCGGGACGTAGAAGCTGAGTGATTCAATGCCTGTTTTCATGATGCCCTCCGTCGGGTTCTTCCTGTTTTCGTTTGTTTTCATACATCCTATTGAATGTGGGCCTCTTCCATGCAGTGCACGGTGGCCTTTTCCCATGTTGCTGTCTGTTCGCGACTAACGGCGTCGACGGCCTGTTTAAGGACCTCTTCGAGCGCCCGCAGGTAGGACACAAAATGCTCCCGTCCCTCGTCCGTTGCATAAACTGTGGTGTGTGGTTTTGTCCCGATAAATGACTTTTGGATAAGGACAATGCCCGCATCCCCCAGTGTTTTGAGGTGTCGGCTCAGGTTCCCGTCGGTCAATCCGCACTCGTTTTTAAGCTGGTTGAAGCTTTGGCCCTGGCCGCTGCGGCAGAGGGCCGACATGATAGCCAGCCGGTGCGGCTCATGAAACAACCGCTCCAGGGCGCTGTAGGGGTTGTCATTCATGGTTCCTGGCCTTTAGTTCGTCTTCGGCGGTCTGGGAACGGGTGAAGGAGAGATAACGACGCTCATCCAGGTACAGGATAAGACCTCCGGCCCACTCCCCGGCAAAGAAAACAATGCCCATGGGCAGGGGATTGCTGAGGGTGGCGGTGGGGCTGATCAGCCATGCGATCCCGCAGGCGATATAAAAGACGCCCACCAACCCGATCATGCGGGGCAAAACGGAGCGTGAGGCCAGATTGGTCAGGCCGAACATACACATCCAGACGCCGAAGAGGCCGGAGTAAAACCCGTGACTGATCATCGAAGCGGTCAGCGCGCCACCCACAATCAGGGGCGGAATGCTGTCCATGATGGGTTTGAGCCGCCAGATTTTTCGGTTCACATGCTTGTCATTCAGGAACCAGTAGATCAGGGCCCACCCGTTCAGGAAGAGGGCGATGATGAAGACGCCCCCCCAACCAAGGATTTGCGCCTTGCTGTTTTGGGGATAATAGGAGGTGGTCATGAAGACAGAGACCAGCAGGGCTATCGTCCCGGAGAGGGCGCGTGCCGGGCCGGAATAGCCGCCGAAGCGCTGCTTGTCCAGGACGAGTTCCTGGAGCTGCCTGACCTGCGACAAGGCTTCATGTACATGTTCTGTCAGCATACTTACCCTTTCATTGCTAAACAGAACATACGTGGAGGCAAAGTACTTTGCAACACAAAGTTTGATTATTTTTATTATACGGTCATTGCCTTCCAGGCTGTTTGTCTGGTAACATCCTAGCGTGCACTATGCACATCCAGAGGCACAAAAAAGCAGAAAAAATGTTAAAAAGGGGTGCAAAATGATGAAATTAACGAAAAAATCCGGAAAAATGTCAATTTTCGCCTGTTTTTTTCAAAAAATCGGCCACTTTTCATCATTTTTACGTATTTTTCTTGTTGTTTTGGCTGTCGGGGCCGGTGTTTGCCGTGCGCAGGCTGAGAGCACTGAAAATGACCCGCGTGAAGTTTGGCTGCCTTTCAAGCGTGGATACTGGGCCAATTGTTCGCGCGGGGCCGCCAAAGGGCATGGTTGGATATTCAATCTTGTTGAAGGGCCTCCAGTCGTTGCCGCTGAGGATGGACGTGTGATACTGATTGATCATCCGAATCGCATTATTGTCGATCACGGCGGTGGTCTGCTTGGATTCTATGAAATTAACGGCCGTTGGGAAGCAGAAGTCATTCCCGGAGAATTGATCTCGGCGGGCACGGAGCTGGCGGATATTGATACCCGTGGAAACAGGAAGGGGCGGGGCGATCCAATGCTGAATTTCTCCGTGCGGGGGCCGACCCTCCAGAAGACCCATGATGTGCGCTTCCGGCTGGCCGGAAGCAAAAAGGCGGTGGATATCAACAAGAAAACCAAGTACCTGTCCGGCACACGCAAAAGTCATGCGTCACAAGGCAATTTCAGGGATTCCACGTTGCGGGGTAATGAATTCAGGGAGCAGGGAGTGCTCATTACATCTGCCAATCACATGTACTGGTTGCCGGGAGGCAAAGAGACCATGTATGAAGGCAAGGCCCTGAAAGAAGCCGATGCCGTTGTCTTTCAGCTCTGGACCAGCGACGAAGCAGGAAAAAAGAAGCTGGCCTATGAGGAAAAAGCGGCGCCGGATGACGGGAACCACTTTGTGTTGTCTGTGACCATCCCTGCACACATATCCGGCAACTGCTGGTACCGACTCGGAGCGAGGAATAAAGGCGGGATCAAAGGGGGAACCCAAATCCCGGCGCGCGTTGATTCCAGGCATTAAGGGATCAGGACAAAATTTCATCCAACTCCAAAAAGATACCGCGCCTGGAAAATAAAACGGACACTCAAGCAGTTGCAAGCGGTGGAAGAGGTTTGTTGTACAGGCGTCAGCCTGCCCGTTCGTTGTACAGAGGCTTTAGCCTGCCGCGCACGGCGCGCCACGCGTTTAAGTGTCCGTTATATTTTCCGCGTGCGATACAGGCAGGGACACATAAAAGGCGGCGCCCTGTCCCGGCGCACTCTCCAGACGGATGCTGCCCCCCATCAGTTCCGCCAGCCGTTTGCAGATGGGCAGGCCCAGTCCTACACCGCCGTGCAGGCGCGAAAACGAGGTGTCCACCTGCTCGAACGGCTCAAAAATGAGGGATTGTTTCTCCGCGGGAACGCCGGGGCCTGTATCCTTTACGAGAAGATGGAGCGCATCGTCGTTCTCCAGGGCGGCGCTGACCGTTACATTGCCTTCCATGGTGAATTTTACGGCATTGCCGATCAGGTTCAGCAATATCTGTCGCAGGCGTACCGGGTCCAGGACAAGCGGACTGTCGAGTCCCGTGCCGATGTTCATATTCAGTTGCAGTTCTTTTTCCTCCGCTGACTGCCGGAACATGTCCACGGCGTCGCCGACAACCTGCGTGATGATTGTCGCCCTCGGTTTGATGACCAGGCGATGGGCTTCCGCGCGGGCCATATCAAGAATGTCGCTGAGCAACTGAAGCAGATCCTCACCCCGCTTGCGGATGATCGTAAGAATCTCCCGTTGTTCTTCCGTGGCAGATTCATCCTCCAGCAGGAACTCCGCGAAACCGATAATCGGGTTGAGCGGCGTGCGCAGCTCATGACTCATATTGGCCAGGAATTCACTCTTGGCGCGACTGGTTGCCTCGGCGGCCTCCTTGGCGCGCAATAACTCCTCCTGCGCTTTTTTCCTGGCGGTCACATCGGCGATGAGACAGGCGAACTGTCCGGGGGCCGTGCGGAATGCCGAAACCTCATAATGCCGGTCAAGCGCGACTGAGTAGTTATCGAAATGCGCCGGTTCTCCGGTC
>RZZM01000465.1 GCA_009929845.1 Spartobacteria bacterium | reverse complement strand
GTGCCAGAAGGGAGAGGATGCCTATCAGGGGTTTGCCCAGAAGCAACCGGTTATACCGGGAACACGCTATGAATTCAGCGTCTACGTCGTCAACGACGCGCGCGATCTGATGGTCGGTCAGGCCTATGGCCAGGTCAGCATTGAGTGGCGTGATGTGAACGATGTTGAAATCAACCGCAACTATGGCCCGGTATGGACTTTCGAGCTTTCCCCAACCCGTTGGGAAAAATTTGTAGTCGCAGCGGAAGCCCCCGTCGCCTCGGTAACAGGTATTGCTGTAATTACGTTTTACAGCCGCGACGGGAACGGGTACGGTAGCTGTTATATTGACGACGCAAAATTTGAAAAAGATCAATGATGAGGTGAAGCATGTTCTCAGGACGGGTTCGAACGCTTGCGGGGATATGGGTGCTGGCGTGTCTGCTTTGCGCGTCGGCAGGCGCGGAGCCGGTCAATCTGGCGCCAACACCAAGCTATGAAAATCCGGTCGTCGGGGTGGCGGCGCAGGGTGCCCTGCCCTTTGAGTGGTATCACTTTACCTCGGGACTCATCGACATTGAGTTGTCAAAAAAGCACGCCTACACGGGGACCCAGTCTGTTAAACTCCTCACGCAAAAGAAAGCGGACTCCTTCAAGGGGTTGTACACCGAAGTCCCGGTCACCGCCGGGAAAGCCTACAATTTCAGCATTCACGCGCTCAACAATAAGGATGATCCACTAGGCGGTTGCGCCTACATCATGCTGGTCATCGAATGGAAAGACGCCGCCAACAATGAGCTGGGCCGCGTTGAAGGGGATAAGTTTGACTGGACCCTCTCCCGCATCCGGTGGACCCGTCTGGCGTTGGTTAACAACATCGCCCCGGACGGCGCAACCAAAGGTATTTTCGGCTTACACCTGATTGAAGACCACCCCGGCGCCAAGGGCTCTCTCTTTATCGACGACGCGGAAATTACCGCTCATTGATAATCCGCCGAAAACAAAACCACACCACCCTGCCATTTCACTTGACCCATCACGGCGCCAGTATGTACTGTTGTCCGCATGATAAAACAGTACAGGGGCATACTTGAGTGGGCAGGAAGGCGGTTCGTCCGTACCGCCCTTCTTCTCGCCGTGGCGGCCCACGCGCTTTGCGCGTGGAGCGCCGAAAATTACCGCGTGGTTGAAGCGGAGAAACTGCTGAGCAATCCTAAACATTATTGGTCCATGGGCGTCATTTTCCAGGACACCCTGACCTCGCTGCCGGATAAAAACCAGCGCCCCCTGAAAATAAGCGGCAAATACTATACCCCATTCGAAACAAAGATCATCGGCATTTGTTATGCCGACGAAGAGGTTATGAACGACCTGTCAGGCGCCCTCCTGAACCGTAACTACCTATTCAAAGGTACGGTGCTGAACCGCAGGAGCGAATTCTTCGTTATCGTAAACGGCATTACACCCGCGGTCGAAGGACTCGGCAACCTGGACGAGAACCTCTTCACCAAACCCGGCAAACTGGCCCGGGAAGAAACCATACTCGACCTCCTGATGGCCGATATCAACGAAAAGCTCTACGCCTATGCGGAGGAACAGGGTGTGGACATGGATACGCTCCTTCAACGCGATTCCACCCATTACAGGAATGTTCTAAATATCATCCAGTCGAATATCATGACCACCGAACGGGAAAAAAAGACCACGGCTTCCGCCATACTCGGGGACCTGATTTACGACCTTTTCATCGAACACTATATCGCGCCCGTTGACGAAACGGCGGACACGGGGGAAGCCGACCTCACCCCCGAACAAGAAGCGGCGGTCGAGGCGGAAAAACAAGCCGCAAAAAATGCCGCGCTGCGCAAAAAAGCCGCCTCCATCATGCTTAAACCCGGCCTCTTCAGGGAAGTCGCCCCGACGGACACGGATTCAAAACCCGCGGATACCACCCCCAAACCAAAGCCCATGCTGATGGAAGGGGTTCCCGGACGCCAGGCCAACTGAACCTCCCCCCCACTTTTTCCCCACAGATTACACAGATTTCACAGATTTTTTATTTAAGGGTCAGTGAAAGAAAAGTTTCCAATCATTGGAAAAATCGCGGGAAAAGTTTCCAATCATTGGAAAAATCGCGGGAAAAGTTTCCAATCATTGGAAACTTTTTTTACCTGCAAAACATCCGTTGGCCAACGTCACGGGGAGACGCACTTCGGTCAGCAATGAAACACGCGGTAGCCGATTATCGTCGGCTTGCAGCTCAAAATCTTCCGGCAAATTCCAGGTCGCTGCGCCCCCGCGGATAAGAACGTTGCACATCGAACGTGAACCACTTGGAAAGATACCGACTGCACAGATCCATGAACGTCATGCGATAAAAATTCTCGTTGCCCTGCGCAAAGATGGCTTCAGGCAACTGCGAAACATAGTGCGTCCAGTAATCCCGCCGCCTGGCTAAGCCCACCATAGCCTTTAACGCCATGTTCCCGTGATGAACAAAACTCCGCTCAACATCGCCCAGCGCCCCCGTCGGGTCTACCACCGAAAAGTCGCGGTACAGCCTGGAGCAGCAGAGCCGCAACCGAAATTCTCAACAAGATTAAGCACTGCGATTTCTTGACCACCCGCTTCGCTGGAGTGCACGGAGATAAAAGATTTGTGTTTGCTCATGTTTATTAAAGGAGGTAACAGCGGGAACAGAGAAACGTTGTTAGCTTTCTTTTCTTCTATTCAAAAAATATTGTTTCAAATATCTCCGTGAACTCCGTGACCTCCAGCGAAGCGGGTGGTTTAATTCTGCAGAGCCTGAAATCGGCTGTTTTTTCGGCATTTTCGGCGCGAAACATGCGTCCCTCTCTCTTTTGCGCCTTATGTGCCCTTTGTGGCCATTAAAGCAGTTGGTGTTGAATCTGAAGACTGGTTGGATATCCAATCGCTGAGGACAGCGCTCCCGATTGGGGAGTTGCGTTTACAGGTGGGGGGTGTACTGATTGGTAATCGGGACGCGCCGGTCGCGGCCGAAGGCCTTGGGCATGATCTTGATGCCCGGCGGTCCCTGCCGCCGCTTGTATTCACTGCGGTCGACCAGCCGGGCGATGCGCAGCACGGTGTCTTCGTCAAACCCTTCGTCAATGATCTGCCGCACGCCCATATCCCGCTCCACATAGCGGTCCAAAATTTGATCCAGCACGTCGTAGGGCGGCAGTGAATCGGTGTCTTTCTGGTCCGGACGCAATTCCGCGGAGGGCGGACGGGTGATGATGTCGGGGGGAATGACCGGTTCCCCACCCTGCCCGTTGCGCCAACGGCACAGGTCGAACACGAGTGTTTTGGGAACATCCTTGATGACGGCAAACCCGCCGGCCATGTCCCCGTACAACGTGCAGTACCCGGTCGCCATTTCACT
>RZZM01000464.1 GCA_009929845.1 Spartobacteria bacterium | reverse complement strand
TGAAACACTGGGCGAAACCCAGGCGGCAACCGCCATCGAAGACGCCGTGAAATATGTCACAGGCGAAAAACTGGAAAGCATGGGCGCTGGAAAAATGGGGTATTCCACCTCTCAAGTCGGCGACCTGGTCGCTGAAAAAGTGGCCGGATAACGAAGGATAGAAGATGAGTACGTATAAGGTTTGTGTAGTAGGCGCCGGCGCGGTCGGCAAAGAAATGGTCCGGTTGCTGGAGAAGCATCAATTCCCCATGAGCGAATTGACGATCCTGGCACGGAGTGAACGCGAAGAAATCATTGATGGGAAGGCGTATCAGGTCAAAGCGACCACCGCCGAGGCCTTTGACGGGATTGATTTCGCGTTTTTTGCCGGTACCGAAGGCGAAAAAGGCGCGTCGCAGGTATTTGGATGGGAAGCGGTCAAACGCGGGTGCATCGTGGTGGACAACGGGGATGACTTCCGTATGGACGACCGGGTGCCCCTGGTGATTCCGGAGATCAATGCCGATGCCCTGAAAAACCATCAGGGCTTTGTCTCCAATCCCAACTGCTCCACCATCATTGCCTTGATGGCCCTGGGACCATTGCACAAAGCCGTTGGCATCAAACGAATCATCGCGTGCACCTACCAGGCCGTTTCCGGCAGCGGCGCAGCCGCAGTGACTGAACTGGAAAACCAGGCCAAGGCCTGGGCCGCGGGCGAGACGATGAGCGCCGAATGCTATCCGCACCCCATCGCGTTCAATGTGCTGGCCCAGATCGGCGGCGCCAAGGACGTGCCGGGCGTCACGAGCGAAGAATTGAAACTCAAACGGGAAACGCACAAGATTCTTGGCGACCCTTCTATTCGTGTATCGACCACCTGCGTTCGTGTGCCGGTGTTCAACGGCCACAGCGAAGCGCTGCATATCGAACTGGCGCGTCCGGTAAGCGTCGAAGAAGCCACAGAAATCCTGCTCAAGGCCGAGGGGGTCATCGTGAAGGACGACCTGGCCAACAGTGTCTTCCCCATGCCCTGCGACGCCTCCGGCATCGAGGAAGTCCTCGTCGGACGCATCCGCCTGGATGACGGACTTGATAACGGTCTGGCGCTCTTCGTGGCCGGCGACAACCTCTGGAAAGGGGCCGCCCTCAACGCCGTGCAGATTGCCGAAAAAATGATTGCCATGGACCTGGTGAAAAAGAATTGAAATGACGCGGCGCGCTGACCCTATCCTGACTGTCGCATGTAAGCGTACCACGCAGCATTGGCAGGGGCGAATGGGCGGGAATCCGGGAACTGGCAGCTTCCAATTTTATATAGCGATTCAATAGTCTTTCAGTTTTTGCCCGTTCCATTTTTCCCGCGCGGGGTAACTTCCTGCACCTGCACCGGACGGCCGTCCAGCATGGCTTTGTTGACGCCTTTGCGCACCTGGCCGGCGACGTTCTTGCCCACCTCGAAAAATGATTTATCGCGGCTCATGTCGATGACGCCGATCATATTGGACTGAATGCCCGAATGGGCGCAGATGAGGCGGACGATGGCGCCCTTGTTGATTTTGTGCTGGCGTCCGACATTGATGGTAAAGCGCTGGGTTTCGCCGCGTTCAGGGGCGCGGTGTTCCGGGCCACGCGTGCGGTGTTCCGGGCCGCGCGTGCGGTGTTTGCCGTGCCGGGGTTGGGCGGGCTGCCGGTCGGGCCGGGTGTGGGTTTTCACATTGATATCCGCGGTATGGCGATAGTATTCGAAGAACCGGTTAAATTCCGCGGAGACAAACCGTTTGATAATTTCCTCTTTATCGAGGGATTCGAGCATGGCATAGACCGCCGGCAGGTAGGGGGCGATCTCCTTCTCATTCACATCGGTGTTTACGACCTTCTCGACCAGGGCGTACAACTGGCGCTCGCACACGCCGCTGCCATCGGGGACTTCGCCAAATTCAAAGGTGATATTTCCCCGTCGTTCGAGTTCCCGAATACGGTGGCGTTCCTTGATGCTGATCAGGGCGATTGAGACGCCGGACTTTCCGGCGCGGGCGGTCCGTCCGCTGCGATGGGTGTATATCGGCGCGTCATCCGGAATCTTGTAATGAATCACATGGGTGATATCGTCGACATCCAGTCCACGGGCGGCCACATCCGTCGCCACCAGCATGCGGATAGCGCCGCTACGGAATTTCCGCATCACGTAATCGCGTTGTGTCTGGGACAAGTCCCCGTGCAGGGCCTCCGCCTGGTAGCCATCGTGCATCAGGGCCTCGGCCACAGTTTGTGTTTCTTTTCGGGTTCGGCAGAAAATCAGGCCGAACATCTCCGGTTCAAAATCGATGATCCGCTTCAAGCCATTGTACCGGTCCTTTTCACGGATCGTGTAGCAGACATGGCGGATATTGGCGGCGCTCTCGTTTTTATTGCCGACGGTAACCTCCACGGGGTCACTCAAATAATTACGGGCGATAGCGGCCACGCCACGGGGCATGGTCGCGGAGAACAACCAGATTTTACGATGCTCGGGCATGGTGCTGAGGATCGTGTCGATATCCTCCTGAAAGCCCATATTGAGCATTTCGTCCGCCTCATCGAGGACGGCGAAAGAGACGCCGGAAAGATTGACCGCCTTACGCCGCATCAGGTCCAGCAGGCGTCCGGGTGTGGCGACAATAATCTGCGCGCCTTTCTTTATATGCTTGATTTGGTTATCGATGCTGGCGCCCCCATACACCGGAATTACGCGCAGCCCGTCAATGAACTGGCTGAATCCCTTCAAATCCTCGGTGATCTGCAGGCACAATTCGCGGGTCGGGCAGATGACAATCCCCTGTGTGCGACAATTATCCAAATCCATATGCTGAATCAGCGCCAGCCCGTAGGCCCCGGTTTTTCCGGTGCCCGTCTGCGCCAGTCCGACGAAATCGCGTTCGCCCTCCAGCAGGACGCCGATTGATTTTTCCTGAATCGGCATCGGCTCCTTGAAGCCCAGCGCGTCGACCGCGCGCACCAATTCCGCGTTTAAACCCAGTGAATCAAAACCCATGATACTACTACTCTCTTTAAGGCAGGAGGAAATCAGAAGTCATTGATAACTTCCAACCTGCCATGTTGTATATTCTGTACCGTCCAGCAAAATCCGGACGGCAGAACTCACACCCATTGCAAGCCGGCTTCACCCAAATTTTATGACTTTTATCTGTCCGGCGATTACGCCAGTTGCCCGTGTGTATACAGGCTTTTTTGGGTTTGGCAATACAAATCAATCACTTTTCCCCATGCGCAGTCCATTTACGCATCACTGGGTCAATTCGGTCAATCCGGCAGAAATGCATTGGTCTTTCTCGAAAAAATCGTTTATGAAAGGCCCATGAAAAGTCATGAAGACAAAAACAACAGGCTTCAGGCGGTCATTGGGCCGCAAAAAACGA
>RZZM01000463.1 GCA_009929845.1 Spartobacteria bacterium | reverse complement strand
GAAAAAACGCCGAAAATGGTCCATTTTTGGCCTAAAACCCGCAAAAAAGCCCAAAAATGGGCTTTCAATGCCCAAAAAAGTAAACGTAGAGGCATACAGCAGCACCGAGGTGCTGAATAGCATAGCCCGGGGCTGTTTAGCCCCGGGAAATATTAAAGCTGGAATTGCGCCCCGGAGTGGGTGCACGAAGCCACGGACTTGTCACGCCGGAGGAACACCCTATTCATTGCAGGAAAGCCTTGATGAGCAGGCATCGCACTGATAGTTTTACATCCGTTAACCAGCAGGCCATATACTCGGCAGCCCATTCATTGAGGAACTTACGATTAAGAGCGCGCAATAAAAGGACGTAAATTATCTATAGGTTACGTTTGTATCAGAGGATTATTGATTGTATTTGACGCAATCTGCACCAGCGTCACGTTAAACAGGCGATTAATTTGATGTAGAATATACTGTCGAAACAAGAAAGATGTTTTTGGGGTTGAACATGGGTGCTTGATGGGTATATTACGTGCAGAATATAATTATCCAACTGGATAGAAAGGATCAGAAAACTATGAGTTCTCTTTACAAGCTCATTTTCGTAACAGCGGTCACTGCAATGTGCCTCACCACAAACGCCCGGGCGGATTTGATTATCAACATCAACACGGCCACCGAAGAATTCTCGTTTTCTGGCTCGGATAGTGGGACACCGGAGCATGTTGCCGGAGCAGTATCGAATATGCGTTGGGAGTTCGGAACAAATCTCGGAGGTATTTCATCCGGGGTTACTGTTACTCCTGGAATAGATTACTCCGGATTAGACGTGGTTTCACACGCGGCATCTGTAGCATCAAGCGACGGTTCATACCTTACATTGAATCTCACCTTTACCGCGAACGCTCCTTGGCCCTTTACGCTCGGTTCCATAGACTTTTCCGGCAACGGAAGCACATTTTCATATGCAGGTTGGGATACAGACAACAAAAACCTTATCTCCTCGTTGAATAATTCCGATATCTTGACTCCTACCCGTGGGACCGATGTTTCACCGGTCAGCGTGAATGTGATTCCTGAACCAACAACTTTTGGATTGCTTCTAGCCGCAGCTTCTTCCTTGTTCATCGCTCGCCGACGCCAAGCGGTATAGGCCGCCCCGTCAGCCCGGCAACAGCTTTTGCCCCGCTGTCCGTAATTGTTGAAAGTGGCGACCTGAGGTGGTGGTGATTGCAAATCAGAGATGCGAACTGGCCAGTCTACCAAACAGCCTTCCCTTCGGGACTGGGGCGTTCAATCCCCCCCGCCGAGCCCGCCCCCGGGCCCGCGACAGCACCGTCGACGGCGTTGTAACTCCGGGGACAGAGATGTGGACCGTGGCCGGAACTCTGGCGGGTTGTTTAGGTTGTTTCTCACAATAGTTCCGGAACCGGCGACCTTTTTTTAGCCATTTTTGGCCGTTTGTGACGCATTTTCCAACCGGAAAACACCCGCCACTTTCCGACCGCACAGCACAAACTACCTGTCATACAGAAATGCGGTCGTCTATTTATATGACAGGTTGGTGGTTGTATTTCATGTGGAGGGCAACCATTTCCGCTTTTTCTCTTCTTCTCTGCGTCTCAGCGCCTCCGCGTTCATCTTTTGCGTGGCCTGGGTGTGCGATGATTCGGATTTATCAAGAAGAATGTTGCTGATGGCGGGAGGATGAAAGTCACCAAGACCGACCTCGTCTGGCCCGGAAAATACAACGAAGACGGCTGGCGGAATAAATTGACCTGGGGTGACAACCTGCTCATCATTGGATCGCTGCAGGCCAAGCTCTCAGGACAATTTCAGACTATCTACATTGACCCGCCAGCATGTACGCATTGTCACGGGCTCGATTTACGGCTCCTGTTTCACCCCCAGGCGATAATTGACCTTTCCGCTCGTGCCATAGGTCGTATCCGTCCAAGTGCCGGTCGGCGGAAGATTGGACGTGATGGGCGACCAGGGGCCGGTGACCAGGGAATTGGTGTTGATAAAGATCGAGTACACGCGCCCGGACACACCATTCCAGTTCAGGACTTTTCCGGATCCCTGGACCCCACAACTGGTCACCTTAAAATACGAGGCGGCATTCGTTGGATCGGTACCGGCCACCTGTTCCTCCCAGGCCTGGAAGGCGTCGCCATCCGTATCCTGGCTTTCCCAGTAGTCGAAATTGTCGGTCCATCCGTACTGAGCGAGCCAAATTTCCGGTGTGCCGTGGGCGGCGAGGGCCTCGGAGAAGGTGACCGACGCCGTTCCGTCGCAATAAACATTATCCCACAGGCAGGTAAAGACCTGGGCATGAGCAGCCTCGACCCTCGGGCTTTCCAAGATGGTGAAGGTATCGATCCAATAGTAGGTATCGGCGCGCGCAACGAAGCTGGTTGATCCGCCCGCGGCGACCGTCACGTTGCCCTCCGGGATGATGATCCCGTGGGCGCCGGCTACGCCGGTCAGCGTGAAGGAGACCAAGTCATTGAGCCAGACATCACACGAGCCGTTATTGCCGAAGAAGACGTCCAGGTCACCATCCCCGTCCACGTCGCCCAGGGCCACCGAGTATCGGCTCTTGTTCCCCATCCTTTGACCACTGTTGTAGAACAGACCCGCTCCCGAGTTGGTCCAGACCTCTGCCGGTTGCTGCCAGTCGTTGGCCAACACGATATCGAGATCGCCATCCCCGTTCACATCGCCGAATGCCGCCTGGTTGGCGAAGGTGGTGCTCAGGGGTTGTCCGCTGTCCGAGAACCCCCCATGCCCGTCATTCAGCCAAAGGATATGCGGTTCGCCCGAATTGGCGGCATAGGCATCGAAGTCGCCGTCGTTGTCCACATCGCCGAGGGCGATGCCATAGGTAACGGCGTTTCCGAGGTCCTGCCCACTGTCGCTGAAAACGCCGAAGCCATTGTTGGTCCAGACCCTGTTGCCAATCACTGTTCCAAGGAACACATCGAGGAACCCGTCCTGATTCAGATCAGCGAATGCCGCGGCAGTGCACATCTCTGATTCCAATGTCTTGCTGCTTGCGGTGAAGCTGGCGTGGCCGTCGTTCAGCCAGAGCTGGGCCGGTTGCGCCCAATTCCCCACAAACGCATCGAGATCGCCGTCGCCATCCGCATCGCCCAACGTGACGGTCTGACTGCGCGATGACCCCAGGGACTGACCGCTGTCGGTGAAGGTCCCATCGCCGTTGTTCAGCCAGACCCGGTCGGCCTGGTTGTAATTAGCCGCAAAAAAGTCGATATCGCCGTCCATGTCCAGATCACCCAGAGCGATGTCGTAGGTGTACGAACTGGTGAGGGCCTGAACCCCCTGCGTGAAGCTGCCCGCGCCGTTGCCGAACCATACCCGGCTGGCCTGTCCATTATTCCCCGCGAGAGCGTCCAGAT
>RZZM01000462.1 GCA_009929845.1 Spartobacteria bacterium | reverse complement strand
AGATCGGAGATAATAGTGCTGGCAAAGGTATATTCCGGGGCGGTGTTTGGCATTGATGCCTATCCGGTGGAGATTGAGGTCAATGCCGGCGGTGGAGAAACTCCGGTCGTGATTATTGTGGGATTGCCGGATGTGGCGGTCAAGGAAAGCAAGGACAGGGTTTGGACGGCTCTGTATAACTCCGGGTTTGCCGGTCCGGAAGGGCGCACTACCGTGAATTTGGCGCCGGCCAATATCAAAAAGGAAGGCCCAAATTATGACTTGCCCATAGCATTGGGCGTATTGGCGGCTCAGCGATCAGTTTCAAAGGATGTATTAAAGGACTATTGCGCTATTGGCGAACTGGCGCTCAGCGGGGAGATTCGTAAAGTGCGGGGGGTGCTGCCGGTGGCCTTGAGGATGAGGGATGAAGGATTCGCGGGGATGCTGGTTCCGATTGAAAATGCGGAGGAGGCCGCCGTTGTTGACGGGCTGGATGTGTATCCGGTGCGCAATTTGCGGCAGGCCGCCGATTTCCTGAACGGGGAATATGATATTGCGCCCAAAAAGGTAGACAGCGTGGCCATGTTTGCAGCGGAGTGCCTGTATGACATCGATTTTTCCGATGTCAAGGGGCAGGAGTCAGCGAAGCGGGCCATGGAGATTGCTGTGGCGGGTGGACACAATATCCTGATGATCGGCAGTCCGGGAACCGGTAAATCCATGCTCGCCAAGCGGGTATCGACCATTTTGCCGCCCATGAGCATGGAAGAGGCTCTCGAAACCACGAAAATCCACAGCATAGCCGGAAAGTTGCCCGATCACCAGGCGCTGATTGCCAAACGCCCCTTTCGTCCGCCGCACCACACCATATCCGACGCCGGTCTTCTGGGTGGCGGGTCGCATCCCTTGCCCGGAGAAGTGAGCCTGGCGCATCACGGGGTGTTGTTTCTTGATGAACTTCCCGAATTCAGGCGAAATGTGCTGGAAGTGCTGCGTCAGCCCCTGGAAGATGGCGAAGTGACCATCTCGCGCGCGGCCAACTCGATAACATTTCCCTGCCGGTTCATGCTGGTGGCGGCCATGAACCCCTGTCCGTGCGGGTATATGGGTGACATGAAACGCGAGTGCCGCTGCACATCAACACAGGTGCAGCGCTACCGGAACAAGATTTCCGGACCCCTTCTCGACCGGATTGACCTGCATGTGGAGGTGCCCTCAATCGCTTACCAGCAACTTGCCTCGGTAGGAACAGGCGAAAGCTCGTCCGAAATCCGCGCCCGCATCATAAACGCCCGCGAAATACAGCAGGAACGCTACAAAAAGCTCAAAAACGTGCACTACAACGCCGCCATGCGCCCCAAAGACCTGCCGAAATACTGTCATTTGGACGAAAACGCCCAAAACGAGCTGAAAAGGGTCATCACAGACCTCAATTTCAGCGCCCGCGCCTACGACCGCATCCTGAAAGTGTCACGAACCATCGCGGACCTCGCCGGCGAAGAACAAATCCAGCATGACCATGTCTTTGAAGCCATCCAGTACCGGACCCTCGACCGGCAGCTCTGGTGACTATTATTGGGGTTCCGCCAGGTAAATAATGGATTTCCCATCTTGATCGGACTGCCAAACGATGCGCCCTCCGGCGGTTCTGGGCCCCCGATCTTCATATTCGTTGTCACTGATCATCTGCGGAGCCCCCCCGGGTTGATCCAGCACGAAGATTTCCGCGTCCCAGTTGTCATGGTATCCCATCCAGCAGATGACCCCGTCATTGATATCCGGTTGCAGGTCATCGAATACATTACTGGTAAGTTTTAAGGTCTTTTCGCCGTTGAAGTGATAGATTTCAAAATCATCCCCGTCAAAGCCCTGCCAGACAACCTGTCCGTTCCATACGCGGGGGTTAACATCGTCCTCAATATTGATACTGAGTTTTCGGATGCCTTCCGCCGCGGTCCACATGTAGATATCACCTTCCACAGCGGAATAGCCCTCCCAGGCAATGACCCCATTGTGGATGACCGGCGCGACATCATCGTATTGGTTGGTTGTGATCTGTACAATGGACTTGTCCTCTTGATTGTAGAGGTAGATTTCGAAATCCTCCCCGTCCCATCCATACCACACCACATGTTTTCCGTCGGATTTTGGGCCCATATCATAATAGTAGTTGGTGGTAAGCTGATTCCGGAAATCACCCTCAAGCACCATGATTTCCCATCCGAAGGGCCACCCTTTCGCCTTTTGCCATGCGACCAGTCCGCTGGAAACATCCGGGGCAAAGTCGTTGCGGGTATCCCGTGTAAGACGCTTTACTTCATTGCCGGCTTCCCACATGCAGATTTCATTATTCCCGCTGGGGTTGCGACCGACTGTGGCGGAGGTCGTGTTCGAATCGGCAGCATTCGTCACGGGGGGCGCAAATGTGGTTATGCCATAAATGGCGTCGCGCGTGGATAGGGCATCGGGTATCTGATATCCGGCGTCCAATTCCTGTAAGGCATTTGTTTCCTGGGGCACTTCCCTGAAAATCCAGGTCACATCCGCCTTTGCCGGAGATTGCAATGCAGCCTCCCATACGACGGTGTTTTGCGAAACAACCGGTTTGATATTGGCTGTGCCAATTTTAAAGACACTCTCTGTAAGATTCTTGAGTGTCTTGTTTTCGTAGATATAGATATCCGAAGAGGCATTGCCGGTATCTGTTATATCAAATGCATACCATGCAATCAGTCCAGAGGAACTGATCACAGGGGCACGAGCGATTTTTTCATCATCAGAAATTTTGGTAACATTATATTCAGCATAAAGGATGGATGGGGAAACAAAAAGGGACAGCGCCGCCCAACACAGGACGGCCATTATTGTTGCGCAATAGCTTCTGCGCCTCCCGATCGGGAGGCCTCTATGTCCTTGTTCATCCATAAAATAACTTTTAAACATACACTGATCGCATGCATATAAACAAACTCCGCGTCAGAAGTGAAGCAGTTAGTTGTGAGAATCTTGCGCAGCAGCCTCCGGCGGGATAGATGTAAGGCCACAGAAGGCACAGAAAACACAAAAAATATTCCAACGAATAATGAAGCAGCGAATGGGGTTCATTTTCTATTATCTGTTCGTTGTCGGGGCTCTACAGAGTATCCTTCTTCGTCCCGCTCGCAGGGACTACGCAGGACAAGCCCGCCCGCCAGATTCGCCGCGCAACAAGTAACCCCTGGAGGCGAGATTCCCATCGAGCCAGCTTGTACCCGTGCCCCATCTTATCCAACGAGCCTGCGGTGCACCGGGCTCTACGGAGTAGCCGCCCTCCAGATAACCCCGCAAAAAGTAACCCCTGGAGGGCGAGATTCCCATCGAGCCAGCTTGTACCCGTGCCCAATCTTATCCAACGAGCCTGCGGTGCACCGGGCTCTACGGAGTAGCC
>RZZM01000461.1 GCA_009929845.1 Spartobacteria bacterium | reverse complement strand
CGCGACGCCATAGGCTGATGCGGTATCTATCATCCGTGGGCTAAAGCGCCACGGCTATTATCGTTCTGTCGCTACGCGACGTGGATTTAATCTCAGCGAACTGTCATGCGACTTGTTCAAAACATAGGGTCGATGCTTGATTCTAATACCATTAGAAGCATACAAAAATCGGGATTTTCGCGACGAACAGGAGCGGGAATCCCGATTTTTGAACCGCGCAAAAAGTTTCCAATGGTTGGAAAAACCGCGCAAAAAGTTTCCAATGGTTGGAAAAACCGCGCAAAAAGTTTCCAATGGTTGGAAAAACCGCGCAAAAAGTTTCCAATGGTTGGAAAAACGGCGTAAAAAGTTTCCAATGGTTGGAAAAACTAGAGCATGGCGAACAGGGGCAGTTGTTCGGGCTGATCAGGGGTTTTCGGGGTGGTGTAGCCTTGGTCTTCGGGTAAATCGGATTTCATGCGCGCTTCTACAGCCAGTTGATCGCAGCGCTCATTCTCTTTGTGCTCTGCATGACCGCGTACCCAGACAAAGCGGGCGGATAGTCGGGCGCCGAGGGTGAGCAGTTCGTCCCAGAGATCAGCATTCAGCGCGGGATTTTTTCCTTTATTTCTTGTCCATCCGTGACGTTTCCAGCGTTGGGCGTGGCCGTGGTTATACATATCCACGACATAACGAGAGTCGCTATAGACGGTTATGGCGGCCTCTGTACTCTTCACCGCGCGCAGCGCGCAAATCACGGAGAACAGTTCCATACGATTGTTGGTTGTGTTGGCAAATCCGCCGGAGAGTTCTTTGCGATGCTGCCCACAGATCATGACAATGCCATACCCGCCCGGCCCGGGATTCCCTGAGCAGGCGCCGTCTGTATAGATGCTTATTTGTTTATCGGCAAGTGCCGAACAAGGAAAACTGTGCTTGTCAGTCATTTTTTGCACGCGAGTGGGGAGTCGGGCTGTATCTCATGTTCGATATCATCGAGGGCGAGGACGCTCATTTCCCATTGGGTGTTGTGCTGCTCCAGTTGTTCCTGGATGACCTGGAGGCGGCGGTTGATGCCGGCAAAGTCGCAGTTATTGCTGTTGCTGGTCAGCTCGTCGAGCAGTCCTTTTTGCTCGGTTTCAAGCCGTTCAATGGCCTCTTCGGCGGCGCGGATCGAACGTTTGATGTCCATGCTCTTTTTGCGTAGCTCCTCGCGCTTTTGCGCGCGTTCGCGGCGCTGCAGTTTTTTGTCGGACGGGTCCGCGGATGGACGGGCGGCAGCGGATGCGTTCTGCGTGAGGGGGCCCGTCTTTTCCAGGTAATAGGCGTAGCCGCCGGGATAGCGGGTGATGCCGGGCGGGGTCATCGCGATAATGTGATCGGCGGTCTGGCGCGTGAATTCGACATCATGGCTGACAAAACAAACGGTGCCCTGGTACTTCCGCAGGGCATTCTGCAGGGCCTCGCGCGCCTCGATGTCCAGGTGGGTGGTCGGCTCGTCGAGAATCAGGAAGTTGGGCGGACATACAAAAATCCGCGCGAAGGCCAGGCGAATTTTCTCGCCGCCGCTGAGCACGCTGACCCGCTTGTCGATAGCCGGACCGCTGAAGCCGAAGCGTCCCAGCGCATTGCGCGCGTCCATATCGCTGATAGTCGGTCCGGCATTTTTGACGATGTGGAAGAGGGAGGAGTCCGGCGGCATGGTTTCCGCAAATTCCTGGGACTGGTAGCCGACGACAACCTTGTGTCCGGTTCTCGCCTCGCCCTCAATCGGCGCCAGGGTTCCGGCCAGGATACGCAGCAGTGTTGTTTTGCCCATGCCGTTAAAGCCGATGAGGGCAGTCTTTTCACCCTTGTGGATCGTCAGGTCGACGTTCCGGAAAATCCAGCGTGTTTGGTCGTACGTGAATCCTACATTAATGAGCTGCATGATATCCGCGCCGCTGTGCGGGGGCGGGGGCAGTTCGAGCCTGGCCAGCAGCGGGGCGCTTGGCGGAGCCTGGAGGATCTCCATCTTTTCCAGTTGCTTGATGCGGCTCTGCACCTGCGTGGCCTTGGTATTCTTGGCCCGGAAACGTTCGACAAAGCGTTCGATTTGTTCGCGCTTGCGGTCCTGGTTTTTCTGCGCGGCCTCCATGATTTCGCGGCGATTACCGCGCTCGCGCAGATAGTAGGCGTAATCGCCGGGATAGCGCGTCACCTGGCCGCCGGATACTTCGAGGATGACATTGGTCAGATTCTGGAGCAGGTAACGGTCATGTGAGATCAATAGCATGGTGCCCTGATAGGCCTTTAAATAGCGTTGCAGCCATTCAACGGCGGGCAGGTCCAGATAATTGGAGGGTTCGTCCAGCAGGAGGATATCGGGGTTGGCGATAAGGGTGCGGGCCATCTCGGCGCGCATCTGCCACCCGCCGCTGAGCGCGGAAAACGGCTGGAGAAACGCGGCCTCGCTGAAGCCCAGTCCGCTCAGGGCTGCTTCCGCACGGCTTTGGATGTCGTATCCGCCCAGATGCTCGAACTGCGTTTGCAGCTCCCCGAGTTGTTTGAGCATACGCTCGCGCTCCGCGCCGTCCGCCTGCTTTACATCGGCTTCAATCCGGTCAATCTCCGCATGGAGGGTGATCAATTCCGGAATAGCATCAGCGGTATATTGCAGCAGGGTGCGTGTTTCGGTATGCGGATTGAGTTGCTGGTGCAGATAGCCCAGCCGCACGTTGCGCGGCAGCGTGATGTCGCCCCGGTCCGGCGCGATATCCTCATGGAGCAACTCAAACAGGGTACTCTTGCCGGCGCCGTTCGGACCGACAATACCGGCGTGCTCGCCCGGATTGATCCGGAACGATACATTTGTCAGGATATCCTGACCCGCAAAATGTTTGGATACAGCGCAAAATTCTATCATGTTTTCTCGCCGATAATGGCCTAAAGCCGACTCTGTCCGCAATCCATTTCTTTTATGCTTTTGCTCCTTCTCTGCGTCTCAGCGTCTCTGCGTTCCCGGGGCGTCTTGGCTCTCTGTCCCTGTTGTTCTCCAGGGTTACTTGTTGCGCGGTTATCTGGAGGGCGGCTACTCTGTAGAGCCCGGTGCACCGCAGGCTCTTGGGATAAGAATGGGTGCGGGTACATGCTGGCTCGATGGGAATCTCGCCCTCCAGGGGTTACTTGTGTGCACCGCAGGCACTTTGGGTAAGAATGGGTGCGGGTACATGCTGGCTCGATGGGAATCTCGCCCTCCAAGGTTACTTTTTGAGCGGTTATCTGGAGGGCGGCTACTCTGTAGAGCCCGGTGCACCGCAGGCTCTTGGGATAAGAATGGGTGCGGGTACATGCCGGCTCGATGGGAATCTCGCCTATAGTTACCCCGTAGTTATTAACAGGCTGGAGCTGGAGCCCGCTCCAGCTCAAAGCTCCAGCCTGTTAATAACTG
>RZZM01000460.1 GCA_009929845.1 Spartobacteria bacterium | reverse complement strand
CGCAAAAATTCTGCAATATATCTTGTGTGGATGCATTTGAGTGGTATGTTAGCACCATGATTATTCAATTCTCTGTATCTAATTATAGGTGTTTTCGAGGGCTTCAGACGCTGAATTTGACCGCTACCGGAGACAAATTGCTGTCCGGGAACTGCATTGATGCGGAGCTGCCGGGGCTAACGGGTAAGCGATGGCTGAAGGGGGTCGGCATCTACGGTGCCAACGCGAGCGGGAAGTCGACGGTGCTGGATGCGCTGAACGCGCTCATGCGCCTGGTGCTGACATCGGCCAAGGTGACGGACGCGAAGGAGCCTGTTCAATACATCGAGCCGTTCGGCTTGTGTCCCGATGACCCCAAGCCGCCGACGGCTTTCGGTCTGGTTTTTGTGGCGGAGGGGATACGTTACGAATACCGCGTGGCGGCGACGTGCGAGCGGATCTGGCATGAGTCACTGCGGGCGTTTCCCAGCGCGCGGGAGCAGGTCTGGTATTCACGGGATTGGGATACGGAAGCGTCGGTGTACGTCTGGACCCCTGAACGGCCGACGGGATTTCGCCGGGATCCCCAGCTTGAGGGATACACGCTGCGGAACATGCTCTTTCTGTCCAAGGCAGTAGCGAACAATCGAGAGGAATTGCAGTCAGTATACGATTGGTTCAAAGAACGGTTGCGCTTCTTTAACCTGGGTGCACACCACCGCCTGTCTCATAATTACACCCTCAGGCAGGTGGAAGAGAAAACCGAGTATGCCGAACGGATCGTGGCGCTACTCCGCCATGCCGACATCGGCGTAAGCGGCGCGGGCGCAGTGGAAAACCCTCCTGATGAGGAAACACTGGAGAAGTATATCAACAGCGCCCCGGAGGATGTTCGCGAGCAGTTGCGAAAGAGAAAATGGATAACCCCCGAACTTACACATCAAGGTGCCGGTGCATTCGATATCCCGTTGCCGTGGGACACCGAGTCAGCGGGAACTCAGCGTCTATTCGCGTTGGCCGGACCCTGGCTTGACATCCTGCATCAAGGGTTTGTTGTTTGCGTCGACGAATTGGAAACGAGCATGCATCCGTTGATGGTGCGGGAGCTGATGCGATTGTTCATGAGCGAAAAAGAGAATGCTCATGGCGCACAACTGATCTTCACAACGCACAATCCACTGCTGCTCGATACCACGCTCATACGACGCGATCAGGCCTGGTTTACGGACAAAGACGAGGAAGGCGTCGCGCACCTCTATCCGCTGACCGATTACAGCCCTCGCAGGGGTGAATCCCTGGTGCGTGGCTATTTATCCGGACGGTACGGTGCGGTTCCCTTTATTCCAACGGGACTTCTGGGCAACTTGTCTTCGTCGGAAACGGCGAAAACAACGAAGGGCAAGTATGTGTAACGGCTGCGGATATGATGTTGATTGGTGGAAAGTGGCCAAAGCGGCGAGCGTTGAACGAAAGCGCCGCACGGCATCGTCACGCAAGCTGGCAAAATTGGGGGACACGTTTCTTGTTGTTACTGAGGGCGTGGTGACTGAGCCGGTCTACTTTGAGTTATTGCTATCAGACCTTCAGTTGTATGCCGTGCACGTGGTGGTTATGCCTGGGCGTGCCTCAGACCCGCGCCATGTGATTGAGACTGCAGCGGATGAAGTCAAAGACCATGCTCGCAGGCGCAGAAAGGGGGAGCTTGCTTTCAACGAGCCGCAAAGGTTCGACCATGTCTGGGCGGTTATAGATACCGACGTTGCGGTACGGAACGGAATTTGGAACGAAGTGAAGCAACTCGCCGTTGCAAGAAAGGTGAAGCTGGCGCACTCGACACCCTGTTTCGAGTATTGGCTGTTGCTGCACCTTCAGGACACGACGCGCGGCGATCTCGTGGACGGGGACGCGGCCAAACGCGCCGTCAACGATGCGCTTGGCCGCGACTACTCGACCAATGAGAGGGTCGTCCGTGAAGCGATGCCACTGTTCATGCCGTTGTGGACAGAGGCCGTGCAGCATGCGAAGCGGGTCCGGGAACAGCATGCGGCGGCAGCCACGCCCGACCCGGCGAATCCGTCGACTGAGGTAGACCGCCTTGTTTGCGCACTGAACGATTCGGCACCGGAACATGCGAGGAAGTCAATTTGATAACGTGTGGGCATAAACGAAGATGCCATTTTTTTAGACCACGGATGAGCGCGGATGAACGCGGACTTGTCACGCCGGAGGAACGTAGGCGGATGAAAAATTTATAAAAAAATGACATTTTCAAGCAAAAATGGCAATTTTCAGGTTTTCTGTCCCCTTAATCTCGACAAGATTACGCACTGAGATTTCTTTACCACCCGCTTCGCTGGAGTCCACGGAGTGCACGGAGATAAAAGATTTGTGTTTGCTCATGTTTTGTTACAGGAGGGAACAGAGAAACTTTGTTAGCTTTGTTTTCTTCTGTTCAAAAAATATTGTTTTCAAACATCTCCGTGAACTCCGTGGACTCCAGCGAAGCGGGGGGTTGAATTCCGCGGAGCCTTTGTATGAATGGAGATATTCTTTGGAGTAAACAGCCGAGAAATACAGAGAATAACCTGCCCTCTGACCCCCTCTGAATTCCTCTAGCGCAGCGGGTGTAAATCTTTTTTTGAAAAGAAAATGAGTGTCCTTCTATTTTTGTCTTTGTGACCTTCATCATCCCGCCATCGGTATCATTTTTCACTCATAGCTCTTTCTCCTTTTCACGATCGGCCATGGCCATGGCCTTCATGATGATGAACGGGACGATGCCGGCGATCTTGATGGTGGCTGTGTCCTCGTATCCATCCGGGCGCGTGCCGGTGATCCTGATTTCTTCGGCCATGGGAAAGACCAGGTCGCAACCGCTCGCTTTGCGGGCTTTGGCATCCTGTACGCGCTGGGTACGGTGACGGCGACCGGTGCCTTCGTATTCGCCTGCGAGCAGGTCCACTTCCACGGGGATCGAGACGTCGCCTGCCGGGACGTCTCGAAAGAAGATAAACGGCTGTTCCGGTGAACGGCGATAGCCGCGGCTCTCAAGTTTTTGGCAGATCGTTTCATAGCCCGCCTCTTCGAGGAGCTTGTGGTCGAGGGCGATATCGACATCCAGACTGCCGACATGCTTGTCGGCGTCTTGAGGGAGAAGCAGGGCAGGCACCCAGCCGCCGACCAGCGCAATACCTTCCCGGTATTCGCCGATAACGTGGACGAGTTCGAGCAGGACGGCGTGGGCGGCCTGCACCATCTGTTCGTTGTAGTCGAGTTTGGTTACCATGACTTCTTTATGACCTCTTTCAGAATTGATTCGGCGGCTTCCTCGCCGCGCAACAGGTAACCCTGGAGGGCGAGATTCCCATCGAGCCGGCTTGTACCCGTTGCCCAATCTCATCCAAGGCGTCTGCGGTGCATCGGGCTCTACGGAGT
>RZZM01000459.1 GCA_009929845.1 Spartobacteria bacterium | reverse complement strand
CGTCCGCTGGTGGTGAGATTGGCGTGGAGGTTCGGTTCCATAAAGGGCATGACCTGGGCGGTCAGCCCGCCTGGAATCAGCACGCGCGCCTGGTATTGGGTGTTTTCGGCCATAACGTACCGCTGCGGGTGGGTGGGCCAGTCACACGAATACCAGTCCACTTCGTAGGGCCACATCACATTCATCAGGCCTTCGTGTTCCCAATAGATTTCAATCGCCCAGGGCTCGTCCACGGTCTTTTTGATGGCATAGGCCCAGTTGTCTTTCGGGCCGTCGAGGGCGTTGACATAGACCGTGTCGTTGATGCCGCGCTGCACCTGCGGATAGACCCCCGCGTCGCCATCGACCTGGCTCCAATACGAATCCACGGGCAGCAGCCGTTCCCCGATATCCGCCTCCAGCGTGGCGATCTCGGGCTCCAGCACCTGCACCACCTCGATGGCGTGCGGCTCGACCTGCGCGGAGTAGGAGCCCTCCTTGTAATATTCGAGCAGGAACATCCCGCTGACGCCCACCGCGTGCAGTTGTTTCTGATCGTCTATCCAGACCCCCGAGACCACATTGGAAACCACATCCGTCATGCCGCCGTACTGATTGGTGGTCACCACATAGACCGGCGCGCTCACCTCGGAATTATAGTGCAGTTTCGGGAACAGCCCGTCCAGGTTCACCTTTGGCGCATCGTAGGGCGATTCCGTCCAGAACAGGCGCGCGGGCCGTTTGCAGGGCACGGCGTCGATGGTCACAACCTGCACGTTGGTCGAGCCGTCCAGCATCCGCCAGTGAATCTCGACATTGTTGGGCTGCGCGGCGAATACCTTGTAGGTCGAGGGCGCCCAGAAGGCGCCGCCCAGCGGGTCGGTGCATTCATAATAGGCGTTGGTGTTGTTGCCGGCGGTCCGGGCGACAAAATTGGCGGGCGGGACCGAGATGTTGGCGCCCGGCGGCGGCGTGATCTCATCCCCGAGCGCGAAGTCCGCCTGGATGCCCTCGATCGTTTGTCCAAACGAAGAATAGGGCAGCATGAATCCACCCCCCGCAGGCGCCGTGCCGTTCGTATTGCCCAGCACATGCCCGTCATACAACAAGGTCGAGCCATTGGTCTGCCCCGGCTTCGGCCAGACCCCGAAATAGTTGGAATACGCGCCGCCCTCCGGGCTGGGATCAAAGACGAAATTCTCGTAATCCGTCTGCAGGGTGAATTCCTGCGCCCCCGCGAATGCCGCCAGCCCTAAAAACAGGGCAATAGCTTTTTTCCAATGATTGGAAAAATCACATAAAAAGTTTCCAATGATTGGAAAAATTACGTAAAAAGTTTCCAATGATTGGAAAAATCGCGAAAAAAGTTTCCAATGATTGGAAAAATGGGGTGGGGGTTGTTGAGAGCGTTTTTTCATTTGCCCAGGGCCCTCCAGAAGATATTGACCATCGGGTTGGTGCCGGAATGGGTGTGGAGGAACGCCACAGACCAACTGTCACCGGCGGCAATCGGGAAAAGGCGGCTTCCGTAGTTGCGGTCGCTGTCGCTGTCGGCCGAGAGGAGGACCCAGAAAAGCGTGTGAGGGGTTTGCATATTCACCTGCACGCGCGCGGCCTGGAGGTCGACGAGGAGGAAGCCGTCGCTGGCGGCGACCTCATTGGGATAATTGGTGCCGACATCCGAGGAGGTCCACGAGGCTTTGTGTTCCCAGGGGCCGATGGCGCTGACGGTTCCGGTGATGGAGACCTGTGCGCCGGAAAGATAGATGGTCCCGCCACGGGTCGAGTGGAGCGAGAGGTCGCCGGAGGAGAGGACTTCGAGGTCATCGCTATGATCGTTGCCGACGCCGATGGAGAGCAGACTGCCTTCGGTGGTGTTGGCATAGCGTTTAACCCAGGCGCGGTCGTCGGCGTCGGCGGGATGGGGGAATTCGATGCCCCGGGCGGGGTCGTCGCCGGTCGAGGGCCGCAGCGCGCCGTTGAGGGTCAGGCTCTGAGGGTGCAGGGCATATTCCACCATCAGCGTGCCGCCATCAAGCCAGGCATTCACGGCGGTGGCGGCGCTGCCGTCCCACAGGAACATCTTCGGGGGCGATTGCGGGCCGGGGAACTGGGCATGATGGATGTAGCCGGAGGGCGGCAACCCGCCAAGCTGGTCGGAGTCGGCGGCCGTGAGGGCATTGGAGGTGTTGAGGGCGTCGTCGGCGGTGACGGCCTTGGTGGCGTGTTGCGCGTGAAAGGCGTAGGCCACGCTGACCAGGCGTTCCCTCGAGGTGATTTCCCTGGGCGTGGCAACCGGGCCGGTCGGGGTTTCGATGACGGTCAATCCCAGGTAGCGTTCCTCGTCCTCGAAGGCGTCGGCCAGACTTGCCACCGGCGGCTCGGGAGTCACCGGGGCCCCTTCGTCGTGAAGGCGCGCATTAAAGAGTCCGCCCTCGACCACGGGCACCGCGAAGGCCCGGCCCCAGATCAGGTCGGAGGCCTCGGAAGAGGTTGGATGGTCCCAGATGCGAAACTCGATTTCGTAATATCCACTGGTGGCCGCCGCGCCCAGGTTGTCGGCCAGACGGCCCTGGTAATTCAGGCAGGGGCCCGCGTAGGCGGTGGACAACAATAGCGCGGCAAGCAGAAGCAGAAAGCCGACACGGAGGGTTGTTTTCATCATAGGGTTCTCCATCTGTAAAAAATCATTATCGTCTTTCATTCTATTTGCCCAAAGGCCTCCAGTGCGCGCGAATCATGGGGGTGTCGCCGCCGCGATTGTCGAGATAGGACATATACCAGGACTCGCCTTTGGCGATGGGAAAGAGGTGCGAGCTGTAGTTCTCGTCGTCATCGGAATCCGCCGCCAGCTCAAAGTGGATTTGTCCGCCGTCCAGGGCGTAGATGGTGAACCGGGCGATGGCCGCGATGATATCCACGAGGACAAAGCCGTCCGTGCTGGGGATGTAGCCCGGGCTGTTGGTGCCTTTGTTGTGTTCGCCCCACTGGAAGACGGTGGTCCATTCGCCGAACATACGCACGGGAGCGGTCATGCTGACAGAGCCGGCGATGTTCACGGAACCGGTGGTCCCGGCGGTGACCAGGATGTCGCCGGAGGCGCTCAGGGCGATGTCGTCGCCCGCGTCGTTCTGCGTGCCGATGGAAAGCAGGGTGTCGGGGCCGAACTGCGCGGCGGCCTTGATCCAGGCGCGGTCGCCCGAACCGCCGCCGGGGTTGGCGGCAAATTCAATGCCGTGCGAGGTGTCCCCGCCTATGGAGGGATCAACGCTGTCAATTATCTGCAGGCTTTCCACCTGCATGGCGTAATCGAGCATCAGGGCGGCGGATTGCAGATAGATGCTCAACGCGGAGGCCTGGGCGCCGTCCCATTGGATCATGACGGCGGGGGATTGCGCGCCGGGCAGGCGGGCGGTGTGCAGGTAGCCGGTCGAGGAAAGGCCATT